>CAZKOQ010000001.1:0-56689 GCA_964554425.1 uncultured Pirellulales bacterium
ATCTTTCTTTCGATATTTCATCGACGCAACCGACTATACACTATTCACTAACGACAAGCGACTAATCAAAACCACGGTGATGAGGTTGCCCTTCGGATGTGCAGCTCATCTATGACGGCGTTGCCTTTATGCGTAACAAGATAGACGACCAGCTCGGCGATTTCCGCCGGCTGGATAAGCTCGCTTTTTTTTATATCCGGCCTGACCCTGCGAACCAGCTCGGTATCCACTCCGCCGGGGCAGAGCAAATGGACGCGGATGTTCGTGCCTTTAAGCTCCTCGGCTAACGATATTGTCATCCCGCGGAGGGCATGTTTGGAGCCGGTATAGGCGCTTTGAAGTGGATAGCCCTTGACACCGACAACCGATGCGATGTTTATGATGTAACCTGCTTTCGCTTTTTTTAACAGCGGTAACGCCTCTCTGCAAAGGATAAACGGCGCACGGGCGTTGACCTGAAAACATCGCTCCCAGTCCTCGGTCGCGGTCTCCTCCAGTTTTGCTGAATGAGTAACGCCGGCATTATTGACAAGTATATCGAGTCGCCCAAATTTCCCGGCTGTTACTCTGATGAGATTCTTGATAGATTTCTCCTGGGTCAGTTCGGTAACGACTATCTCGGCTTTTCCTCCCGCTTTTCTTACATTTTCGGCAGTCTGGTGCAGTTTGCCGATTGCGCGCGCAGCAAGAACAACCGTTGCTCCCTCTTTAGCCAATGCGATACTAATAGCCCTGCCGATTCCCCTGCTGGCACCGGTTACTATCGCTATCTTCCCTGATAGGCGTTTTCTCATTTGAGGAATCTCGGCGAAACCGGCACTCTTTTAGCGTCTGCGTGGGCGGCGCAGGTCCTCTTGTCCTGTTCCCTGCTGTGTGCCTGCAGGCGGGTATGCCTCAGTTCCACTAACGCCTCCTGTGGCCGCCTGGCCTGTTTCCGGAGTTCCGTAACGTGTGCTGCGTCCACGAATAGTTCTGGGCTGCCTGAGAGTCCTGGCCTCTTCATCCATTTTTCTGACGAGCTTTACGGTTCGCTCCTGTCTGACCAACAGAAGACCATCAATGGCGGCAACCGTCTTAGTTGCTTTTTCCTCCGCGGCGATTTTTCGTATAAGCTCAAGTTCAGCCCTTACATGCCTTTCCGTTGCTTTTGCCAGAGTGGTGCGGTTATCTGTCGTTCGCTGTAGCCACTCACGCATCTCGCCCTGGCTTTGCCTGTCTAAATCCAGCAGTGACTTGTCGAGTCCAGGGAAGGATTTGAGCTTGGCGCGAATTCTGTTGGGGTCAACCAGCAAATCCGACTCAGGGCCAAGTGGAGTGGCCACCGACTGGGGTAGAGGGGCTTGCTCATAGACGCTGTTATAATCAGTGGGGGGTGCATTCAGTGGCCGCAGACGCGAAATCTGCGCCGTTGCAGCAAAAACAGCGATAAAGCATACAAAAGCAATCAGCACAACTGCGCTTAAGGTAACAGAGCGTTTCATAAGATATCCTCCAAGAGAAATTGGTATCGTTTGTTTTTCAAAAACTGGATTAACAGACACAAATCATTATACAAATTATTGATGGCACTGCACAAAAATTGTCTAAATCGACATCAGGTAGTTTGATTTTAGACCTGCTCCTCGCAGACTAAGCCAAGACGTTCCATTATGCCGTCAAACTCGTCCAGAGAGTAAAACTCGATGATAATCTCACCTCTTTGTCCTTTCTTATGTGTCTCAATCGTTACCCTCGTTCCAAGCTGGCTGCTTAGCTTACTCTCAAGGTCGAGGATGTGGGGCGGTTTCGAACGGGCGGTTGTCCTGGCCTGTCCTGATTCTGCCAGGGCTTTCTGCACTAATCTTTCAACCTCACGGACGCTGAGCCGGCCTGCCATTGCACGGTTTGCGAGCTTACGTCTGAGCTCATCAGTGGGCAAAGCAAGTATCGCACGAGCGTGACCGGCAGTTAGCTGACCCTCGGCCAGCATTTGCTTGACCTCTGGTGGTAAGTCCAGCAGTCGCAAGTAGTTAGCGATGACAGAGCGGTCTTCGCCAAGGTGTTCGGCGGCCTCGGCCTGAGTGAGAGCAAAAGTTGCAAGATAATTGTGATAGGCCATAGCTCGCTCGATGGGATTGAGGTCCGTTCGATGGATATTCTCAACCAATGCCCATTCGAGCATTTGCTCATCTGTTGCCTGGCGAACCAGAGCAGGTATGGTCGTCAGCGAAGCTCTCTGGGCGGCTCGGTATCGGCGCTCACCGGCGATAAGCTGGTATCCCGGCCCAGCCGGGCGGACTATTATTGGTTGGAGGACGCCGTTGGCCTTGATAGAGTCCGCCAGCTCATTGAGTTCCTGCTCATCCCAGACAGTTCTGGCTTGATAGGGGTTTGGCGATATTGAGTCGATAGTTATTTCTCGAAGTGAATTTTGTAACTCCTTATCTGGTGGGAAGTTAGAGACAATTATTGGGGCCGATGACGGCCTTTCGGCCTCTGTTGAGCCAGATATTATAGGACCAAATATTGCCTCAAGTCCCCTACCGAGATGCTTAGGTTTCTCCTTATTTACGATTGCCATAGACCTGCTCCTTAATAATCTATACCTTTCGTTCCATCCTCTTGGCCCCCTTCCAAACGGCTGGTGGGAGCAACTTAGATATTATTTCGGAATTTAGGGTCGAAATTCTCCAGCTTTGTCAGGTGCAAAAATGGTTTTTTGAAAAAAATGTTTCACGTGGAACAAGGGCACAAAGAGACATGGGAACGGAGGCGCGGGATGGTTTGAGCACTCGAACGACGGTGAACCTTTGTTGCGCTCCGGCAGAGAAATTGCGGTTTGACGGTGAGCTGGTCGGATGATTGGCGAGGGACAATGGACGAGACGCCAAGAATGTGTCTCAGTGGAAGATACTCATCAACTCATTTACCCACAAACGCACGACGCAATACGCACAGTGCAATACGATGGGCGATAAACGATGGATGTAGCTCAGGCACTTATCTAAGCACCTACTGGTCTATTACATGCCAAATGATAGGTGTCATTTCTTCACTTCGTTCAGGACAACATCTGAATTCCGACCCCGACTTGTCGGGGATAGACTTCATCCCAATTTGTGTATCGGGATGTATCTGGAACAAACTTGGGAGGTCGGGATGAGGAATCTCGCTTGCAAAGACCAGATGCCGCACCCCCGTTCTTGCTTTTGCAAGAAAGCACGGGGGCTCAGCATGACAACCCATTATCATGTAACGCACAAATACGCATAAACATACGACGCGGTAAATGTGACGATGTGAGAAATAACGAGCGGCCAGATGCCGGTCATAAAGCGAAATGTTTCACGTGAAACAAATGACTATAACGAGGAGAATATTGTTGAGCACTGCGAAAAGAGGAATGTAAGGAAATTGCAAAGTGAAAGGACAAATTAATTCTTTTAGTTGGAAATGCACCAAACAATCCGCCTTCTTTTACAAAAACAAGTTGAGCTTTCTGTGTTATCAATAACTACCGCCAAGTCTGCGGTCTTTTCTTCGACACAACGATAGATTGGTATAAAGTTTTACCTGGAAAGTAGGTAAGAACAGAAGCGTGGTCATGCAAAGACGAGCGAGCCGAAGCAATGCAGCGGTTTCTTGCATCTTTCCGAACGTAGTCACACTATGCTTTTATTGAGCCGGCGAAGTCCTCTACAAATTTGATGCACTTTGAGACGTCTTCGACTAATTGAGGAGACAAATGCTCATACTCAATAGTCATTACTCCGCGGAACTTTTGTGCATACATCTCTTTCAACACAGCGGTATAGTTTGCCTTGCCTGTGCCGAGCGGCACATCGCGTGAATCACGTTTGCCCATTTCGGCAGCGTCTTTTAAGTGGAAGGTGATGATACGTCCTTTGAGCTTCTTGAGGCACTCTACCGGGTCCAGACCTGAGCGGACCCAATGGCCGGTATCCGGGCAGGCGCCGATGCGTTTACTTCTGCCTTCACAGACCTTGATAACCGGCTCAGGAGACCAGTATTTGGATTGCGGCGATTCGGGGTGGTTGTGAATAGCCAGGTTTATCTTGTATTCCTGGCAAAGCTTGTCAATCTCACCAAACACCTCAGGCGGTGGCTCGGCAACGAGGGTTTGCACGCCCATTTCAGCGGCAAAGTCAAATATCTTGCGGAAAACAGCGGTATCAGCTTCGATAGGGGCGTAGTAATTGGGCATTTTTATCCCGCGGTCGGCTAATCTGCTCTTTAGCTCACGACGAAGCTCCGGCGAGAGTGATTCGCTCGTTTTTAAGTCCGGCTTTTCTTTGCTCAAAGGCAAAAAGTAACAGGGCTCTACGTTTCGAATCCCAAGCGAGGCAATTACATCCAGGGCTTCGTAAAAGCTGCGGTCACGCAACGTATAGAGCTGGCAGGCGAGGCGCCAGCCGATTTTTTCAGCACGGGGCGCAGCAAGTTTAATCTCTCGCTTCACCGCCGCTCGTTCGGTGGCCTTGTCCGGCATTCGCCTGGGGGGCGGTTGGGCACCAGCGGCTTCACCGGCCATAGCCAAAGCGACTCCCGTTCCAAACGAACCAGTCCTCACGAACAACTCACGACGATTGAATCTATCCGGCATCATAACAATTTCTCCTAAACAACACCCAAGATAGCGACAAAAACATCGGAACCTTCACGTAAAGGTGTTCCAAGCATAATCTTACAGGATACGATAGGGATGTCAATAAAATACAAGCTCAACTTCCCACAAGAGCACTGCGGAACTCCATCATTAAATTTTATGTGGTTGGAGATTGCTGAAAATAAAAAAATCCTGCTCCAAAAAGCGGCGCATAATCTGAATCAGTTACTATTGCGAATGTATAGCAACCGCTCATATTTCCTTCCAGGTGGCGGGAATGGGCACGGGGTAATTGCCTTTGTCATCGGCTTGCACCGGCGCCGGACTTTCATTGTTGAAAGATTCTACGCTTGGGCAAAACTTGAAATCGGAAGAGAGGGCCTGGTCCCAGGTAATGATTTTTCCAGAGTGGACGGCGGCACGTCCTATAATGGCGGCAAGATTCGCAAACGCTGCCCGCTTGACCTCGTTGTGCGGCTTGTTCTGGCGGATTGCGGATAGCAACACATCCCACTCAACCTGATAGGGACTCTTCTTCTCCTCAGGCCGCCAGGCGATACTATCTTTGTCAATCCGCTGGTCCTTATAGATATGCACGGTCGGAGCGTGAACATTACCCGAGAACTGGGCGGCACATTTGGTTCCATTCACAAAGGTGGCGAAGTCGTTGTAGCAGTTCGGTATGGCACGGCTGTTGACGAGCGCCGTGGCGCCGTCGGCAAAGGTGTATTCGATAGCGTAAATGTGGAGGTTCTGGCTGCAATCGGGACTGTTCGGCTCACGTCCACCCATGCCGTGTGCCGAGACCGGCCAGCCGTCCTTAATCCAGCAGCACTCGTCAACCTGGTGAATCATCATTTCGATAAACCATCCTGATGAGGCCCACATAAAAAAGTATGGGCGTCGGAGCTGCCAGAGCAGCTCGTTCTGGTCGCGTTTGAATGGCTCCATACGGGCGCCGGGGTCCATCCGATAGGCACGAATAAGCTGGATGTTGCCGAGCGCGCCGTCACGAATCTTCTGGATTAACGCCTGCCGGGCAGAAGAATGACGGCACATAAGGCCGCAGGCGATTTTAAGGTTCTTTTTCTCCGCCGCCTCCCCAAGTCGGATTATCCGCTTGATGCCTCCGGGATCCGGCGCAAAAGATTTTTCCATAAAGACATTCACGCCCTTTTCAATAGCATACTCAAGGTGCATAGCCCGAAAAGCCGAGTGTGTGGCTTGAATCATAACATCTCCCGGACGCAGGCAGTCGATTGCCTTGCGATATGCGTCGAAACCAACGAAACGCCTGTCTGGCGGCACATCTATCCTTTCACCGAATTGCTCGCTGAGGGCTTTGTGCGACCTTGTCAGTCGGTCCTCGAAGACATCAGCCATAGCGATTAGCTTGGTGGGGCCGGTCTGTGAGGAAAGGGCGTCAACAACAGCGCCGCTGCCCCTTCCGCCGCACCCGACGAGGGCTATGTTTATGGTGTTGTTTTCTGCTGCGTAGATGCGGTCAGCGACAGCAGCCGTTACAGCCGAAGCAGCGACGAACCGTCCGGTGTTTTTCAAAAACTCACGACGGGATGCGTTTTTTCTCGTTCTTTCAGTCATAGCGGATATTCTCCTAATTGATTGGCGCCTACTTAAATGTGAAACTTTTATTGCTGTCAATTTCATATACTCCTGGCCTATGTAACAGGCAATTATATTTACATTCCTGCACTTCACAAGCGCTTTCCCGGAGCAAAAAATGTTCTCCTCAGAAAACAGACAAATTCTTGGAGAAATTGCTGTCTGGAGGTATAATTATGGTGCAGCAGCGATAAAGGACGCAGATTTCATAGCTTGTCCGCCTATGACAGACTCTTGTAAGAGAACACGAATAGCAGAGGTAGCGTAGGAAGCAAAGCGGCAGCAGTCCGCCACCGGACGTCGGCGGGCAAGCATATCAGTGTGTATATATGGAACGTGTGTTCAAAAGGAAACTGAGAAAAGTTCGACTTCGATGCAGCGCAAATTTGCTGTTGAGACACACAGGGTGCATCTTGAGCATTGCCGGCGCTATCGCTGTGCTTGTGGTTTTAGCCGAGCGGCTCCTGGCCTTGAGCGTAATCACGCCATGGACTTTCTGGGTTTTTTGGGGTGTTGCAGCAGGCGCAATTATTCTGATTTGGCTGCTCAAACAGCCAAATAAAATGCAGGTGTCGCTATTGCTTGATGAGCGGCTTGGGCTGAAAGAACGCTTCAGCACCGTGCTGTCTCTATCCGGCTCTGGAGACCCATTTGCCGAGGCCGCGTGCGATGAGGCGCGAGGGGCTGCCGAGCGTGCGGACCTACGGGGTCGTTTTCCTATCCGGCCTTGCAGGAGTTGGATTTATGCAGCCGGCGTATGGGTGACTGCGGCGGCGCTGGTTATATTTTTGCCACAGAAAGACCTCCTCGGATTTTTGAGGAAAGAGCAACAACAACAGCAACTCACTCAACAGGTTGAGCAGGCCAGGGTGGAGGTAAGGCAGGCCGCTGATTCGGTCAAGCTGGCAGTCAAGCAGCTCGGCGACGACCAGTTGACAGAGGCGCTGAGCAAAATTGAGCAGGCGCCGCCGGATGCCAATCCGGAAGACATAAAGCGTCAGGCAATCCGGACATTTGGCGACCTTTCCGAGCAGATTAAAAAGTTGCAGAGCGGCAGCCAGACAGAGGCGATGAATCTAATGCAGCAGATGCTAAAGCAATTACCTGGCTCGGCTGATACGCTCTCGCAGACACTACGGCAGGCGCTGGCGAAGGGCGATTTTGCGCAGGCATCGAGCATTCTTAATCAGTTGCAAAAGCAACTGGCACAGGGCGAGCTTTCCGACCAGCAGCGAAAGGCACAGGCAGAGCAATTGCAGGAGCTGGCAAAACAGCTTCAAGAGCTGGCACAAAAGAACGATGCACTCCAGAAGGAGATGGAGAAACTCGGATTAGACAAGTCGCTTGCAAAGCTGAGCGATAAGCAACTACGCGAGGCCCTGCAGAAGGTGGGGCTGGACGCCGGCAAGATTGAGGAACTGCTGGAGAAGGCCGCTGCTTGTCGGCTGGCAAGTGGCCGATGCGCTGCTCTGGGTAAGGCATTGGCCGGCGGCGCTGGAGCAAGCGGCTTATCAGCCGATGAGCTGGAGGCGGCAATCGAACAATTAGATGAGCTTGAGGCAATCAAGCAGCAATTGATGCTGGCACAAATGAGCATTGATGAAATCAGACGTGCAATCGCAGGTCTTGGAAAAGGGATGTGTGAAGGGCTGGGCGGCCAGGGACCTTTTATGGAGGGGCTGTCCGATAGGTCAGGGCCTGGCTCAGGAGGACCCGGGATGGGCTACGGTGCAGTCGAGACGGCAAGTTCAGGGGAGACAACGACGCAGAAAACACGGGTGCTAAATAAGCCGGGCGAAGGCCCCGTCATTGCGAGCTGGTACTTCAAGGATTCGCAGGTGAAAGGCGAAGCGAGGCGAGATTTAACTGAGGTCATTGAGACCTCCCGCGATGGCGCGGCTGAGGCAATAAGTGAAAATCAAATCCCGCGCAAATACGAGGAAGCTATCAAAAAATACTTTGGTCAGCTTGAATCCGCCGCTCCGTCTTCGCGGGGCGGCAAGTGAGACAGAAATTGCCGCGGGGCGTTGGTCATTTGAGATGCTATTTATATGGGAAGGATATCAAGCAGCTTCTTCTGTGTATTTCGTATCGTTACGATTGCATTTTTTCTGTCTTTGCCCTGCTGCAAGAAAGAGGGACCGCTTGCTGGTGGAGAGGTAGTTTTGTATTGTTCTGTGGACCAGGCCATTGCTGAGCCGGTCATAGCAGAGTTTGAGAGAGACAGCGGCATCAGAGTGCTCGCCCGCTATGACACCGAGGCCACTAAAACAGTAGGATTGGTGCAGAAGATAAGGGCCGAGGCAGCAGCGCCCGTGGCCGACGTTTTCTGGTCGGGGGAAATTTTCCACACAATACGGCTGGCAAACGAGGGTTTGCTGGTCCCATACAGCAGCGAAAGAACGAAGGGATGGCCTGAAAGATTTGCCGACCCAAATGGGCAATGGTATGGATTCGGCTTGCGTGCGCGAGTGATTGCGTATAACACCAGGAAGGTTGATGCCAATGAGGCACCTCGATGTCTGGAGGATGTGCTTGATAAAAAATGGAAGGGGCGGCTGGTTATGGCTTCGCCCGAGTTCGGGACGACCGGCGGGGATGTGGCAAGCTGGTTCGCTCATTATGGAACCACGCGTGCACGAGAGATTTTGAAGGGGCTTGCGGACAACCAAGTGCGTCTTGTGTCAGGCAACAGCACCGCGGTAAGAATGGTGGCAACGGGGCAGGCAGATGTCTGCTTTACGGACACGGATGATGTTTACGCTGCTTGGCGGAACGGCTGGCCTGTGGCGATGAATTACCTTGACCAGGGCGGCGACGGTGCGCTGGCAATTCCCAATACAGCGGCTTTTATCAAAAGAGCAGCACATCCGGAGCAGGCCGCCAGATTGATGGATTTTCTGCTTAGCGAGCGGCTGGAAGAAATTCTTGTGCTCAGCGACTCGCACAACTGCCCGGTGCGTGTATCTGTGGCGCAGCAGCACAAAGCTTACATTATTGTAAAGCAACTGTTCATTAAATACGAAGATGTGGCGGGGCAGCTGCGAACGGCCATCGAGGCAGCAAGGGAGACTCTGCGGTGACAGGCGAGAGAATTTTGTCACGGCTGACGACAGTAATATGTCTGGCTCTTTGGGCAGCGGTGATTTTTTTGCCTCTAGCATTTCTTTTTGGACAGGCGTTGTCGGCAAGTCCGGGATTTAATGTGGCTGCTCGCATTTTCCCTTTCTTGTTTCGCTCCTTTGTGCTGGCGTCTGTTATTGCGGCGACGGCAGTGCTGTTGGGTTGGAGCTGCGGGCGGCTGCTTGGAACCAGTCGCAGCAATAAAGACCTGCTTTTATTGCTGCTTTTGACGCCGCTTGTTTTGCCGCAGTATGTGCTTTATTATGCGTGGACACTACTATTAACCCCAACGACCGGTCTGGGCAGCTATCTTGCGGCTAAGGGGGAGCTTGCCAGGTATATAGGCACATTTACGTCTTTGTCGGTCTTGATTCTCTGGTATTGGCCATTGGCTTCCCTTTTGATTGCCCAGGGGTGGCGAAACATCGACAGGGGGATATGGGATTGTGCATCTCTTGATGTGGGGGGCTTTAAGCTGTTTAGATACGTTGAATTACCGTTACTTAGGCAAGCTTTGCTTTTGGCTTTCGGGGCGTGCTTTGCTCTGTCGCTGTCGGAGTTTGCGACGTTTCATCTTGCCGGTGTTCATACCATCGGGACAGAGTTGGCCGTTCTTTACGAGCTTACCGGGTCTGAAAGCTGTGTCGCCAGAGCGGGCTGGCCGGTAACGGTAGTATCTTTGATAGTCGCGATTGGTCTTGGAAAAAGTTTGCCTTCCTGGATTTCATCCGAGCCGGCAATCGAACAGGTTAAATTCAGAACCGCCAGGAGTGGATGGGCCGTGTTACTTACATTACTGGGGATTTCTGTGGGGGCGCCGGTGGCGGTGCTTATCTATAATGTTACCGGCACGCAAGCGTTTAAAGAGTTTCTTACGTTGCACATCGAGGAATTGAGCTGGTCGCTGATAGTAGCGGTCGTGTCGGCAGTGATAGCATACCTGATTGCGCGCGGCGCGTTATCGTTGGAAAGGAGTGAGAAATCCGGCAGCGATGTCCGTGGCGCGTTGGGACTGCGGGAGGTTTTCGGCTTTGTGGTCCGAGGGACGATATTTCTTGCTATGTTCGCTCCGGCTTCGGTGGTCGCGGTCTCAATGCTTAAAATGTTAGCTTGTTTAGGCGTCCCTGCCGAGTGGCGACAGAATTGGTTGATTGTGTCGGCGGGGCAGGCGAGCCGGTTCGCCGGCGTTGCTTTAATTTTGCTACTTATGATGCGGCATCCTTACGAAAAAACCCTCGCAGAGATGGCTTCGCTGGACGGGGCCTCACGACTGAAAACCTGGTGGTATGTGCAATTGCCGCAGTCCTGGCCGATATTCGTGGGGACGTTTATCCTGTTGATTATGTTCAGCATCACCGAGTTACCGGCAACAATGGTGCTGCTGCCGGCAGGACTGCCGAACTTTGCGCAGCGATTGCTTAACCAGATGCACTATGCGCGCGACCAGCAGGTTATTGCATCGTGTTTGGTGTTGATTTGCTTATTTATAGTCCTGGCTGCCGCAGTGGTGCTAATAATGCGCATGATGCGAAGCCGGCAACGGATTGCAGTCCTAATAGTATGTGCGGCGGTCCTCGGCCTGACAGGTTGCGGTCGGCGGAGCCGCGTGCCGAATGTAGTTGGGGCGTTTGGACGAACCGGCAGCGGGCCGGGTGAGTTCGTCTATCCCCGCGTGATTGAGATTGCTGCTGACGGCTCCATTTTTGTCGTGGACAAAACCGGCAGAATTCAGCACTTAACTACGGAGGGAAATTGTCTGGCTGTGTTTAATATGCCCAAGGTCGAAGCAGGCAAGCCAACGGGGCTGACTATTGGTCCGGACGGAAAGCTGTATGTGGCAGACACGCATTACCATCGCGTAGTCATTTTTTCGTCGGATGGGAAAATAATAGGCGAATTCGGAAAATTCGGACAGGAAAACGGATGCTTTATATATCCTACGGATGTTGCATTTTCGGGGGACGGAAAAACCTATGTGAGCGAATACGGCGGCAATGATAGAGTCAGTGTGTTTAACGAACAAGGCGATTTTTTGTATAGCTTCGGCAGCCCCGGCGGTGGGAGCGGACAACTTTCGCGGCCATCGGCGCTGAGTGTCGATTTGTTGCGGAAGCGGCTTTATGTCACTGATGCCTGTAATCATCGAATCGCTATTTATACTTTTGACGGTCACTTGCAGGGATACATTGGCTCGGTAGGCACAGCGCCCGGCGAGTTAAGGTATCCTTATGATGTTACGCTTTTGCCGGATGGGACACTCGTTGTTTGCGAATTCGGCAACAACCGGATACAATTATTTAGTCCGGAAGGTCAGAGCATAGCGGTGTATGGGCGTGCAGGGCGGCAGTTGGGGGAGCTGGCATATCCCTGGGGCGTAGTGGTTGACGGGCGACGGCGCGCCTTCATTGTTGATGCAGGCAATAATCGGATTCAGGTATGGCAGCTATGATGTATTCTTACGGTCTATATTTTGGCCAGCCGTGGTGGCTGCTGGGGCTTGTGCTGCTGGCGCCGATTGTCTGGCTGGGATGGAGGAATCTTGCCGCGCTGGGTTGGTTGAGGCGAATACTTGCTATTGTTTTTCGCTGTGTAGTGGTGTTTATTTTGGTTGTGCTATTGGCCAGACCGATGCTTACAAGGGAGAGCCGGCATCTTACGTTGATTACTGTAATCGACCGAAGTCAATCCATCCCTTCTGGGCTTCAGAAGGCGACTCTGGATTATCTGGCGATGGCGCTGTCCGGCAAGGTTGCTGGCGACCAGTTGGCGGTTGTTGATGTAGCCGAGGCGGCAAGCATCTCCAAATTGCCCTGTGGCGATATCACAATCCGACAGCGAAATACGACGCTAACAGGAGAACAGACTAAGTTATCCGACGGAATTCAGATGGCTATGGCGATAGCGCCGCCGGATACGGCGGTCAGAATTTTGCTGGCCAGCGAGGGTAATGAGACTGTCGGTGACCTGAAGGAGGCAGCTCGTTCGGCAGCCGCCAACGGCATTCCAATCGACGTGCTGGCTGTGCGTTACGAATACGAAAAGGAGGTGGTATTGAACCGGCTGGTCGCCCCAAGCAGGGCAAGAAGCGGACAGATGATTTCATTACGGTTTGTTCTCAACAGCACGGCTGCCGCAAGCGGCAAACTGCTGCTGAACCTAAACGACAAGCCCATTGACCTTGCGCCTGACTCCGAAGAGGTTGCTATGGCGGTAGATTTGAAGCCGGGCACCAACGTGCAAACAATATCGGTACCCGTCGGCACTCGAGGAATGCACGAGTTCGAGGCGGTATTCATACCTGATGACCCAAGCCAGGACCGGATTGCTCAAAACAACCGCGCCAGCGCAATCACTTACGTTGCCGGGCCGGGACACGTCCTTATTGTTGATATGGATGGTCTGGCAGGTGCATCCTTAAACAGGGCGATTCAGAATTCGGATATGGATATTCGATATTTACCGGCGTCTGATTTGCCCGATGATTTAGCCAAGCTAATGGATACGGACGCAGTGATTCTGGTAGATACCGACTGCGGCAATTTCACCTATCAGCAGCAGGAGATGCTACGCCGCTATGTTACCGACCTGGGCGGCGGGCTGGTTATGGTAGGAGGGCCTCGGTCGTTTGGAGCAGGCGGATGGATTGGCTCGCCTGTGGCGGAGGTTCTTCCCGTGGATTTGGACCCGCCACAGAAAAAACAACTGCCCAAAGGGGCTTTGGTTCTGATTATGCACGCCTGCGAGATGCCGCAGGGCAATTACTGGGGCAAGAAGGTTGCCATAGCCGCGGTAAAGACATTGAGCCGGATGGACCTGGTGGGCGTGCTGGCTTACAACTGGCAAGGGGGGGGCGATTGGGTATTTCCTCTTGCACCTGTCGGCGATAAGGAGGCGATTATATCGGCGCTGGAGCAGATGCAGATGGGCGATATGCCGGACCTCGGCGCTCACCTGCAGGCAGCTTATGACAAGCTAAAGGGCTGCGATGCCGCCCAAAAACATATAATTGTCATAAGCGATGGCGACCCGGCTGGGCCCAGTGACAATCTGCTCACTGGGCTTCGCCAGGCCGGGATTACCTGCACGGGTGTTGGCGTTTTCCCACATTCACCTGCCGACATCCAGAGCTTGATGCGTGTGGCACAGGCAACCGGCGGACGGTTTTATGATGTCAAGGACCCCCAGAAATTGCCTCAGATATTTATCAAGGAGGCCCAGGTTGTAAAACGCGCCCTGATTATCGAGGAGACCTTCACTCCGGATGTAACGTATTCTCTGAGCGAAATTGTGAAGGGTTTGTCCGGTGTGCTGCCCAAGCTCGATGGTTACGTCATTACGGGGCCTAAAGGAGGACTTAGTCAGGTCATTTTAGATAGTCACCAGAAAGACCCTATTCTGGCCTCCTGCCAGGCCGGGCTTGGGCGATGTGTGGCCTTTACCAGTTCGGTTGATAGCCGATGGGCTTCCGGCTGGCTACAGTGGAGCGGCTTTACATCGTTCTGGGAACAGGCGGTCCGGTGGGCTGCCAGGCCGTCCCAGACATCCGACTGTGAGGTTTTTGCGGATGTTCAGGGTCGGCAGGTGAATGTCAGCGTGGAAGCAGTGGATGCTGAGGGCAAGTTCGTGCAATTTGCAAACGTTGATGGGCAGGTAATTACACCGGATATGTCGGCGCAGCGGCTGGAATTAGTGCAAACCGGACCCGGACAGTATCAAGGACAGTTTCAGGCGGCAGGTTCGGGCAGTTTCATTGTTAATTTGCAATATAAAAAATTGGGTCAGGGCGCTGCGACGCAAATCAGTCACACGACCGTTACAATCCCCTTTGCGCCAGAATTTCGCGACCTTCGAGATAATGCGCCACTGCTTGCGGAGGTTAGCGAGATGACGGGCGGGCGAATTTTGGGGCCGGACCCCAATCAGGCGAATCTTTTTGACTACGCGGGGCTAAAGTTTCCCGTCAGCCAGCTGCCGCTGCTAAAACCGCTGATGTTAGTATGGCTGGCATTGTTTTTATTTGATGTGGCGATTCGACGAGTGGTTGTGGATGTCAGGGCGATAGGACGGAAGATTGTTGCACTCGCGCGGCTGATACGCGGCGAGCGTAAGGTTGACCAGACCCTTGAACGGCTGCGGCTGAGGCACGAGAAAATTCGCCGGCAGCTTCTGGTTCGTCCAGCCGACAGCACCGCCGGGAGACGATATGAGCCGAGCAAGGAATACCAGGGCGACCGGCTGAAAGCCGGCTTGATCACACCTGCCCCCGGCGGGCCTGAGGCGGAGCTTGCAAAGCAAACAAAACCACCTGAGGAGAAGAAGCCCCAGAAGCCACCGCTGGCAGAGAAAAAGCCGGAGCTGGAAAGCCCACATATTGAACGGCTGCTGCGGGCCAAGCGAAAGGCGATGAACCGTCGTCACAGTGAAAATAAAGGAGATAACAAACAGTTGCCTTAGGAGACAAATAATATGCCAGAAACAGGAAAAGATGTTGAGAAGCAGTGCCAGGACTTTCGTGAAATGTTCCAGTCGCTGCGCAGCGAAATCGGCAAGGTTATCGTCGGCTATGAGGGTCTTGTCGATAATGTCCTGATAGCGCTCTTTTGCGGCGGGCACGTTCTGCTGGAAGGCGTGCCGGGGCTGGGCAAGACGCTATTAGTGCGGACGATGAGTTCAGTGTTTTCAATGGAGTTCAGGCGGATTCAGTTCACGCCCGACCTGATGCCGGCGGACATTATCGGGACGAACATTGTTATGGAAGACCAGGCGACAGGCAGGCGGCAATTCCAGTTCCAGCGAGGGCCTATCTTCGGACAGATTATTCTGGCGGATGAGATTAACCGCGCTACGCCGAAGACGCAGTCAGCTACGCTGGAGGCGATGCAGGAGCACTCTGTTACCAGCGGCGGATGTTCGTGGAAATTGCCTGAGCCGTTTATGGTCCTGGCAACTCAAAATCCGATTGAGCAGGAAGGCACATATCCTCTTCCTGAAGCCCAGTTGGACCGCTTCTTCTTCAAATTGCTTGTGCCATATAGCAATCGGGAGGAGCTTCGGGCTATTATCGAACGGACAACAACAGGACAGGAGCCAAAGGCACAGCCAATTGTCGGCACAGAGCGGATAATTGAGGCGCAGAAATTAGTCAGGCGCGTTGTTATTGCAGAGCACGTGCAGGATTATGCGATTCGGCTGGTGTTAGCCACGCATCCGGGCGGAGAGTTTGCCTCTGAGGTTACGAACCGTTATGTCCGTTACGGCTCATCGCCTCGCGGCGTCCAGGCGCTTGTCCTGGCAGGCAAGGTGCGAGCGATGCTTGATGGGCGTTATCACGTCAGCTTCTCCGACATCGAGGCGTCGGTGCTGCCCGGTATTCGCCACCGTCTTTTATTGAACTTTGAAGGCCAGGCGGAAGGAATAAAGACAGATGACGTGCTCAATAAGATACTCCAGACCACTCCCAAAACGCTGGAGCAGCAACTGAATGTTCCATAGGCCGCGCCAATTAACCAATAGTAAGTGGTGAGTAGTGAGTGGTGAGAGGTAATGAGCAAAATATGAACCCTGCTGATGAAACAACTTCACGAAAACGGCTGACGGACTTGCTTGAGCCGGAATTTATGAATCGGTTAGATGCGCTCGACGTCCTGAGCCGCAAGATACTGCAGGGCAAACTCGCCGGCGAGCGCCGCTCCAAAAAACGAGGGCAGAGCGTAGAGTTTGCCGACTATCGTCCTTACGTTGTGGGAGACGACCTGAGGTTCGTGGACTGGAACATATACGGTCGGCTGGAACAACTATTTTTGAAGCTGTTCTTAGAGGAGCAGGACCTTACGGTTCACATACTGGCAGATGCGAGCGCTTCGATGGGCGAAGGGGAGCCATCGAAGGAGCGTTTTATAAAGAAGCTGACTGCTGCGCTTGGCTATGTCAGCATTGTCAATAATAACAGGGTAACTGTCAGCATGTTTGCAGACGGCATAAAGGGGCAGCTTGCGAATATGCGAGGCCGGCACTATCTGCAACAGATGGCTGAGCTTCTTTTGACAGCCGAGTGCGAGGGGCAGTCGCAGTTCGAGGAATCTTGTCGGCAGCTGGTTGCAGGGCGAATCGGCTCAGGCGTGATGATTGTGCTGAGTGATTTTTTATTCAAGCAGGGTTACGATTCAGGACTGCGGCGGCTTTTGAGCGGTCAGTTCGACCTCTATGTAATCCAGGTGCTTTGCCCGCAGGAGCTATCTCCGACTTTGTCGGGGGACTTGAAGCTAATTGACATTGAGGATGGTGACGCCGCGGAGGTTACTATAAGCGGGGCGCTCTTGAACTACTATAAACGAAATATTAGGGCGTATTGCAATGAATTGAAGGATTTCTGCACCCGCCGCGGGGCGGCCTATGTGCTTGCAAATTCTGTGGACTCGGTCGAGTCGCTGGTGCTTAATTACCTTCGGCGTATTCGTCTGCTTCGTTAGTGCAAATGGGTGCTTAGTAGGAGCGCTGAGTTATGGAATGGCTGACGCCTTTGACGGCTCTATATGCTGCTGCGGTGTCCGTGCCGCTTCTGCTGCTATTATACTTTCTAAAATTGAAGCGCCGCTACAGAATAGTATCGAGCACGCTGGTCTGGAAAAGGGCCGTTCAAGACCTGCAGGTCAATGCTCCATTTCAGAGGTTGCGACGCAATATCCTGCTTCTGCTGCAGTTGGTAACGCTGATAGCAATTTTGATTGCTCTGGCGGGGCCGATACTTTCGCTGACAGGCAGGCAGGGCAGACGATATGTAGTTTTGATAGACCGCTCTGCAAGTATGAACGCCACTGATGCTGCACCCAGCCGGCTCGATGAGGCAAAGAAGCAGGCCAGATTGTTTGTTGAGTCATTGAGGAGCAAGGCGTTCCTTGGGATTGGCGACAAATCCGACCAGACAATGGTCATTGCCTTCGACAGTCACGCGAAGGTAATGTGCAACTTCACATCGGATAAGCGGCAATTGGTTTCGGCCATCGAAGCGATATCGGCAGGAGACGGCAACTCATCGATTGCTGAGGCGGTTACGGTCGCCCAGGCCTTTGCCCAGTCGCCGGAGGAAGAGGCCGATTACCGAAATCCCGAAGAACCGGCCCAATTGGTGCTGTTTAGCGATGGGCAAATTCGGGACAGCGACCAGGTTGTCGTTGGGGCGGATGAGCTGGTCTTTCACTGCATAGGAAAGCAAGACGAAAATATCGCCATAACCGCTATGCAGGCGCGAAGGTCTTATGAGGACCCTGAACAGGTTGAAGTTTTTGCCGCTATAACCAATTACGGAGCACAGCCCGTAACCTGCGATGTGCAGTTAAGCATAAGCGACACTGTCCACGCAGTCAGGTCTGTAACTATTCCGGCGAGAAAGAAAGAGGCCGGTTCCAGTGGAAGCGAGAGCGGAAAAGTGGCGGTGAATTTTTCTCTAATGTATGCCGGCGCCGGCGTGCTTGAGGTCAGGCAGCTGAAACAAGACGCCCTATCCAGCGACGATGCTGCGTGGGCTATTCTGCTGCCTCCAAAACGGCTGTCGGTCCTGCTTGTTACTGCCGGTAATGTGGTTCTTGAATCTGCTATCAGGGCCTGTCCTGTGGCGGGGCTGGATATTATTTCGCCGGACAAATTTGACGCAAACGATAGTTCTGCATTGGGTTTTGAGCAGCGATATGACGTCATTGTCCTTGATAATTACATTCCCATCCGGCTGCCAAGATGCCGATACTTAGTCTTCGGTCATCCGCCTAATGGGATTGATGTGTCGGTTGCCGGGCAGCTTGAGAACCAGCTCATTGTAGATTGGAGGCAAAATCATCCGCTCTTAAAATATGTGAACCTGACAAATATCTTCGCCGCAAAGTGTTTTAAGATTATTCTGCCGCGAGATGCGGAGGTGCTCGCAGAGTTTAATGAGTCGCCGGCTCTTGCACTGGTTCGGCGAGGCGGCAGCGTGTTCGTGCTGGCGGGCTTCGACATCTTGCAGACGAACTGGCCTTTTGAGCCGAGTTTTGTTTTGTTCTGCTACAATGTTGCCGGCTTTCTCGGCACACAAATCGGGCAGAATCAGGAGACCGAGCTGCAGGTCGGTCAGCCCATCAGTATCGAGGGACTTTTACCCCAGACCGAAGCCAAGATTTCCGGGCCGGGTTTTTCTGATGCGGTGGTAAAGTCCACTGCAGCCGGTTCGATTCGTTTTCCGGGCACGGGCAAGGTCGGGATATATGAAGTAAAGATACCTGGGCAACAGGGAAAATTTTTTGCAGTTAATCTGCTTGATTTGAAGGAGAGCAACGTCGAGCCGGTGAAGAGAATTATCCTTTCGGGACAGAGGGTTGTGCAGGAGCGCGCGCTTAGCCGGGCGAATCTGGCATTGTGGCCGTTCCTTGTATGGCTGGCTTTATTCTTTGTGTGTATAGAGTGGCTGGTGTATAATCGTAAGGTTAGGATATGAAATCCGCCAAAGACGTCTTGGCGGTTTAAGGGCGGGAGTCAGCAATGGTAAGCGTCTGGTCAATTGCGTCTGTGGTTTTAGCGGCGGCACTTTCCGTCTCGCCGTCGAAGGAAACGCCATTTAACGTCGATTTCTTCTGCGGATGGGGCGGTTACTATCGCCCGATGGAGTGGACACCCCTTGAAATCGGAATCGCCACAACTCTAACCGAGCCGTTTCAGGGCTCCGTTACCGTCTCGGCCCAGCAGGACGGTCTAAATACCCTAAATATAGTTCACACCTTTGTTGTAACATCTGATACTCCACTGCACTTGCCGCTGGTGACGAAATTTGCCTTTGCTGCCGATAGATGCGCGGTAAAAGTAGCGGATAGGCGAGGCAAGATATGCTGGCGCCACGATTTCGACCTGTGGAACATAGAAGGTGCTACTCGCTTGCTTACGGCGGTCAACGAAAGCGATTTATTGATTGGGCTGGTCGGACAAAGGAAGTTCGGCATATTGCGATTGGCTAAAGAGTCTGTTTGCCTGTTTAATAGAGGACCCGGGAGGGTATATAAAGGATATGGTATGCCTCCGCGGGACAGCTCTTCCGGCGAACAGCGGGGGAAGGTTTACGTGGGTGATAAGCTGCCGCGGATGGTACCCTGGGACTGGACGGGCTTTGCGGGGCTTGACCTGCTGATACTGTATGACCCCGACTGGGGCCAGCTAAACACTCATCAGCAAAATGCTATTTGTCAGTGGGTCTCAAACGGCGGCAGGTTGCTTGTCGTTCTGGGCAGCAATCCTTTGACAAGCGCAAATCCGCTCGCACAGTTGCTCCCCTTTGAAATCAGGGACGTCAGAGAGGTTACAATTTCTTCAGAAGGGCTGGAGAAATTAGGACTTCGGTCGGACGAGCCGGAAACTGTTACCTGCTGGTCTCTGACGCCGGCGCCTACAGCGCGTTTATGTAAGACCGAAATTCTTTCTGACGCTGATGAGTGTCTGTTTGCCACCGCATACTGCGGGTTCGGGAAGGTCGGCGTCCTGGCTTTTGATCCATCAACTATGAGCGACCGGCAGAAGTCAAATACAGCTCGGCTCTGGGTAAGATGTATTACATCCCTCTTGGAGAGTGCCGGGTCATCCTCAGAGCGAACCATCGAATACGTGGCTGATGCCGAACGGTATTTCGATAGACCGGATTACGACACTCGTCGTTACGAGATTGGTCCTGCACAGTCGGCAAGTAACGTTGTTATGGAGCATCTCTACAGCATAGCGCAGATGCGGCCGTTAAGCATCTGGTGGGTCGTGCTTCTGCTGACCTTGCTGGCCGTTCTGCTGGGGCCTGTTGACTATTTCATACTAAAACGCAAAGACCGGCTGCCATTAACGTGGCTTACCTGTGCCTTCTGGATAGCATTATTTACAGTCGGCGCCTATTACGGTGTGCAGAAGCTGCGCGGAGGTAAGCTACAACTAAGAGTCGTTTCGGTTCTGGATGGAATCGAAGATAGCAAATACAAGTGGTCAACACTCTATTGCGGTTTGTTTGCCCCATATAGCGGCGACTATCAGCTTGAGCAGCTCGCAGCCAATCAGTGGTGGTCGGGCATTGCTCCAATGGAACAGCAGATATGGGCTTATGGTAGGGAATCCGGTAGCAGGGAAATCCATTGTTATCAGCACGATGGCGGAAACCTTCCATTCTCTTTGCCTGTCAATATATGGACGATGCAGTGTTTGCTTAACGAATCTACGATAGAGAAGCTTCCCTTGAGCGCTCAAGTTAAACAGCAGGGCGAGGAGATTATCCTCAGTATTACAAACGATTCTGACAGCCCGATTTCTCGCGGCTACGTGGCTCTGGGAGACAACCGTGGTTTCAGTTTCGGGTCTGTTCCTGCTCATACCGAAAGGCAGTTCCGCGGCCAGTTATTGACTTATTACCAATACGCTTCAAGTCTTTCTAATATAAAACAAGGGGCCTTGTCTGCACAGGGATGCTGGCAGCGGACGCGGGTCATCAGCAGTTATCTTGCCGGCGGAGCGGCGATGGTTTGCGCAGAATATGAGCAGCCGCCTGTGCCATTTGCGGTAAAAGCTCGTTCGTGCGGTTACGACCATATACAATTAGTCCGTCTTGTCGTTTTCCCAAAAGAATAGTAGTAGCCACGAAGGCGCAAAGGCACAAAGAAAAATGTAGGATACCACGTGGGGTATCCCGCTGTGGAAAGTTGAAAAATATAGATAAGTTTTAGTGTCTTGGTGGCAGAGAAGTGAAGAAGAGGAATAGAAATGATTGAGACAAAAAATCTCACGAAGAATTACGGAGAATTAGTTGCCGTATCCGACCTTAATCTGAATATCGAAGAAGGCGACATCTTTGGTTTCATCGGCCCCAACGGCGCCGGCAAGACCACTACTATGCGGATTTTAGTTACCTTGCTTGAGCCGACGCGCGGGCAGGCGTTTGTCAACGGCCTTGACGTCGCCAAACACGGCAAAGAAGTGCGGCGGTTAGTCGGCTATATGCCCGACTTTATGGGCGTCTATGACGACCTGAAGGTGTTTGAATACCTCGAGTTTTTTGCCGCTGCTTTCGCAATAGAGCGAAAAAAGCGCAAATCCGTAGTTGACGGCGTCCTTGAGCTGATGGACTTGCAATCCAAGAACAATGTTACCGTTGACAGCTTGAGCCGTGGTATGCAGCAGCGGCTTGGGTTAGCGCGTGTTCTTATTCACGACCCGAAGGTGCTGATATTGGATGAGCCGGCCAGCGGTCTTGACCCCCGCGCCCGCATTGAAATCAGGGAGCTTCTGCGTGAGCTAAAGCGTATGGGCAAAACGATTATGATTTCCAGCCACATTCTCAGCGAGCTTGAGGAGATATGCGACCATATCGGGATTATCGAGCGCGGCCGGCTGGTTTTCAGCGGCACACTGGAAGAGATTCGCTCTCGACTTGGAATTCAAAGCAAGGTTCGCATCAAGGTTGTGGGCAATCCCGATAAGGCCGTCCAATTGCTCTCGGCATTGCCTCAGATACGGCAGGTTACGGTTCTTGAAGACCAGGTTCTGGTAACGTTTCAGGAGGGGCAAAATGCAGACGGCATCATCGCCCGCACCCTGGTCGGAGGCGACATAGACATTATTTCCATCCAGCCGGAGCGATTGAAGCTTGACGACGCGTTTTTGCAGCTTACCGAGGGTATCGTTCATTAAGAAACTATCTTGAAAACTGTCACCCTGACCCTGAGCGAGCCGTAGGCGAGTCGAAGGGGGAAGGGTCTGGCTTTTCAAAAAAATGAGATTCTTCGCGGAGTTTATCCTCGATCTAAACGAAGGACTCAGAATGGCATTGTATGGTTTGCGATAGTCTCTAAGCGTAAAGGGCATTTATGAGCATCGTGTTGGTCGATAGTTTCTCAAGGTTGTTCAATCCCGTTTGGTTAACCGGCCCTCTATTTGACAAGGAGCTGCGGGTATCCAGCCGAAAAAGAAGGAACTATCTTCTGCGATTTGGCTACATTATTTTTCTGACAGCGTTTGTCGCAATGGCGTGGCTTAGTGTGGTCAGCATTGAGGGGTCGCTGGAGTATCAGAAATCAAGGATGGAGGTCGCCGGCAAAACAATTGTTACCACGATAATAACATTTCAGTTTATGGCAACTCAGTTGATTGCCGTCATTATGCTCAGCACCGCGATAAGCGACGAAATCTATCATCACACGCTCGGTGTGCTTATGACCACGCCAATCAGCAGCTTTCAGATTGTGATGGGTAAGCTTTTAAGCAAGCTGCTGCAGTTAATTCTGCTTTTGGCAATAACTCTGCCGCTGCTGGCTATCGTTCGCGTCTTCGGCGGAGTGCCGTGGGATTACATTCTTTCGAGCATTTGTATAACTGTTACTGCCGTTATATTTGCTGGCGCGCTTAGTTTATTTTTCTCGATTCGCAACCGCCGCGCCTATGTAGTTATTATTAAGACTGTTTTCACTCTTGCTGTTATTTTCGCATTTATTCCCGGCATAATTAGCGGCCTGACAACACTGGCGGCTATTAGCTTGCGTAACCCGGCGATTATAGCTCGCACACTAATATCGTCCCTTTCATACGTAAATCCTTTCGGAGCGCTGTCTGTTACCACTCTATTTATGATGTCGCCGAGTATGCCGGCCGGCGTGCCTGGATTTCATTGGCCGATACATTGTGGACTTATGCTATGCCTGTCGGCTCTGCTGGTTGGTCGAAGCGTAAAGGTTGTGCGCAAGGTGGGGCTGATGCAGGCAACTGGGCAGCTCGATATTGTGTCAAAACGGACTCGCCGAAAGAAAGTAGCTGCGCAGCCGGTTGCAAGAGGGGAATTAACCGGCGTCGTCAGAAGGGTTATGGGCTGGCCGGTGCTCTGGAGGGAGCTTAGAGCGCCGATGATTCAAGGCCCCGACAGGAGAAACGGCATCATCGGACTTATAGCGACCGTTGTCGCTCTATTTCTTACTTATGCTATGTGTGCGAAGCAAAAATGCCTCGACGATGATGTTACCCAGGTATCATACACACTTCTATTTGTGTTTATAGGTATGATTTTCCACATTGTTCTTTCCGCTGTGAGCATCACTTATGAGAAGGAATCGCGTGCTTGGCCGATTTTGTTGGCCACATCGATGGACGACTGGCAGATTCTCTTAAGTAAGGCGGGCGCCGTGTTTCGCCGCTCTGCGGTTATCTGGCTCCTTCTGGCTGGCCACGTGACAATCGCTACTGTGGCAGGTTATGTTCACCCCGCTGTGATTATTCATCTTGTAATGCTTGTAGCGTGGCTTGCGATATTTCTTACCGGCGCCGGCTTGTATTTTAGCTCTCGTTTAAGGCGAACAACATCAGCGGTGGTCGCCAGTTTTGCTTTGGCTTTGACGCTGTGGGCCATCATCCCGGTGCTCCTGGGAATGGTATCCACGTTCACCCACGATGAATCTATCGTCGGCGCCTATCTGTCGGCCAATCCCATCGTTCAGGCCGGTGTCATAGTGCAAGGGGCGGCTATTTCGCACAGCTCATACTTGGGATTGTCGGTGCTTGAATATAGATGGCCTTTTATTAACCTGGGATTTGCATCCACAACTTTTGTGCTGCTGGTTATTTCGCTGGTCTATATATCGCTGGGGGTTCTTTTCGGCTGGCGAGCCAAGTGCCGATTTCAGCGAAATATATTTTGAGCTGATATGGTTGCTGCTTTGACAAGAGTTGCATCATTATTACAGAGCGTGTTTTGGCTGACAGGGCCTATTTTCCAGAAGGAGCTGCGAGTATCCAGCCGCCGAAGAAGAAATTACGTGCTTCGATTCGGCTACATCGCGGCCCTGGCATTTTTTACACTTTTTGCGTGGTTTTTTACCGTAAGTTTAAGGAGTATTGGCGGCTCGCCGGCGTTTCAGAGTTCTCGTATGACGGAATTGGCCAGAGCAATTGTCCCTGCGATTATCTGGTTTCAGTTTATATCCCTTCAGCTTATCGCGGTTGTTATGCTGAGCACCTCTATAAGCGATGAGCTATATCACGGAACGCTCGGCGTGCTTATGACCACGCCAATCAGCAGCACCCAGATAGTTTTGGGAAAGCTATTTAGCAAGCTGCTTCAGATGGGTCTGCTTTTGGCAATAACTATGCCGATATTGGCAATTGTTCGCGTCTTTGGCGGTGTGCCGTGGGATTACGTCGTCTGGAGCCAGTGTGTTACCATCACAGCGGCGGCGTTTGCAGGAGCAATCAGTCTATTCTTTTCAATATACAGCAGGCAGGCATATTCCGTTATTTTAAGGACAATTCTTGTCTGCTTTTTGTTGTATATGGTTCCGCTGTGGATGTTTGCGCTGCTGCGGTTTTCGTCCGGGGGTATGCCGCTGCCTCCTGCCGGAGTTATGCTTATCAATCCTTTCGCCGTGATGTTTTTGAATACGCAGCGAATGTTAAATCCCATCTTCAGCAGCGTTACGCTTTCGGAGCCGTTACACTGTGCAATTATGACCGGGGCCACAGGATTGCTTTTGACGCTCTGTGCCCTTCTTGTCCGTAGGGCCGGCTTACGCCAGATAACAGGGCAGGTCGGATTATTTTCCGCAAGGAAAGCACATCGTGCGGCAGATACAAAAGGCGCGGCGCAAGGCGTCTTACAAGAAACAGCCGGAAGCATCAGACGGGTGAAGGGGCCGGCAATTATCTGGAAAGAAACCAGAACGCCTTTAATAAAAGGCCGCATAACAGCCAAGATTGGCTTGTTAGCCGGTATTGCCGTTTTAATCTCGGCCTATGCCAGCACCGCCTGGAGAGGTTACTTAAAAGAAATAGAAGTGCAGGTTGCGTTTGTTGTGGCTTACTTAGGCCTCGGCTTATTTCGCACCGCAACTGCTGCTGCGACAAGTATAACCTCGGAAAAAGAGACGCGGACCTGGCCGATTCTGCTGACTACACCATTAGATGACAGGCAAATCATTTTAGGTAAAATCGCCGGCTCCTGCCTGCGGTCCTGGCCGTTGTGGCTGTTGCTGGCAGCCCACGTCATCGTCTTTAGCTGCATAGGTTATATCAAGCCGATTGCACTTTGCCCTTTGTTTATTGTAGCGATTAGTAGCGCCCTGCTTGTCTCCGCCGGCGGTGTCTTTTTTAGCTCGTGCTTCAAGCGCACCTCAACTTCGGCAACGGTGAACTTGATATTGTTTTTTTCCTTTATAGCGCCATTTTGTTGTCCCCTGCCCACGTATTTTGGCAGCCCGCTTGTGATTGCGGCAATTATTATAGGTGTTACAGGCAGTGTGAAGGGATGGGCGGTTGTGCCTTTCGGCAGATATTGGTTTTCTCAGAATGCGCAAGGATTTTTTATTGGAGTTTGTGTGCTGGTCGGCATAGTGGGAGTATATCTACTTTTTGCTTTTATATGTTTTGCTATTGCCAATAGTAATGTGCGGCGAAGGATATTTTAGCAGGTTCAGAAATAGATTATGACGATGGCGCTTTTGAAATCTCTTTGCCGGATTCCGACCTTATCGTTTCTGACGGGGCCAATTTTTGATAAGGAGCTTCGGGTTTCGAGCCGGCGACGCAGGAACTATGTCCTGCGGTTCGTCTATCTGGCGCTATTGACTATTTTTTTGGCTTTAGTGTGGTTTGAAGAGGTGTCATACAGCGGCGCAGCGGTATATACGGTATCACGAATGGCCAGGGCGGGACAGTCGATAATTTTGACCATCGTGTGGTTTCAATTTTGCGCCACGCAGCTTGCAGCCATAATTATGCTCAGCACAAGCATCAGCGATGAAATCTACCATCGCACGTTAGGGGTGCTTATGACCACGCCAATCAACGCCTTCCAGATAGTTATGGGAAAGCTTTTCAGCAAGTTATTGCAGCTAATCCTGCTGTTGGCGATAGGTATGCCTTTGCTGGCGATAGTCCGTGTCTTTGGCGGCGTGCCGTGGAACTATGTCCTGTCGAGCGTTTGCATAACACTGGCGACTATTATTTTTGTCGGTTCAGTAACTCTGTTTTTCTCGATATTCAGCCGAAGGGCTTATGTGGTAATCATTGTTACCATTCTGGTCTTAGGTGTGATATTTGCATTAACGCCCATTTTGGTCTTCGTTTCCCTCCACGATGTCATCTCTGAAAAACAATTCTTTTCGTTTTTTTCTGCTTTCAACCCGTATTTTTTGCTGGCAATGAATACTGATCTAATGGTAACGCCGCGGTGGATGGGCCCGATGGCAATTTTGTCCTGGCCCGGACACTGCGGGATTATGCTGGCGGCTTCCGCCATTATATTGGCTTTTGCAGTAATTTTGGTGCGCAGGGCCGCGCTTCGCCAGGCAGCCGGCGAGCCGGGCGGCCAAGCTGCCGGAGATTTAGCTGAAGGTAAGACTTCCGGCCGGGATGGCTACACAGTTGTAGTTACTATGCCCAGGCGAGTGAAAGGTCCGCCTGTTCTGTGGAAAGAGCTAAGGTATGCCCTATTCAAACGACATAGGATAGCCGCCTGTGTTATCATTCTTGCCGCTTTAGCAGTGTTGCTGATAACATACGGCCTCTGCGCAAAAGAAAGGGCATTGGACGAGAGCGGACCCCACATTTTGTATGGCTTAATCTTTATGGGTTTGGGGATTCTTTTTACTACTATTATTCCGGCAAGCAGTATTACCTCCGAAAAGGAGTCGCGTGCCTGGCCGCTCCTATTAGCGACAACGCTAAACGATTGGCAGATAGTATTGGGCAAATTCATAGGGGCACTGCGGCGCTGCGGGCCAATCTGGCTTTTTCTCTTTGGACATATCGTGATATTTACGCTCTCAGGGATTATCCGCCCGATTTGCATCGTTCAAATGGCAATTGTGGTTGCTGGCGTTGTTGTGTTTCTGACAGGCAGCGGTCTTTACTTCAGCGCTCGCCTGCGGAATACGACTGCGGCGGTAATCGCCAACTTTGCCTTCGCAGCGACAATCTGGGCAGTCGTGCCTTTACTAATAGCTCTAATATTCAATATTGCTCATTATTATGAACCACTCGATGTCTATTTAGATACGAATCCCTTTGTCCAGACCGGTGTTGTTATGAATGCAACCGCCAGAGCGGGAATTGCAGGTATCTATTACAGACCCAATTACGAATTTGCGACAGGCCCTCTAAATGCTGAGGACGCGACAGTGTTTCTGTTGAGCTGTATGGTAGTTTATGTGTTCTTAGGTTTTATTTTTACTTTTCGTGCAAAGAGCCGATTGAGGCGCAATATATTCTAATCCTTCTACTGATTACTTATCCCTCGCGGAACAGGTTGGCTGATGGCGCAAGTTTTACTTCAAAACGTTACAAAGATTTTCGAAAAAAAAGTTGCTGCGGTCTCAGGTTTTAATCTGGAAGTCCGAGACGGCGAGTTTATGGTGATTGTAGGACCGAGCGGCTGCGGCAAAACCACTATCCTGAGAATGATAGCGGGATTAGAGAAGCAAACCAGCGGCGATATTTATATCGGCGAAACGCTGGTTAACGATGTGCCGCCGAAAGAGCGGGACGTAGCAATGGTCTTTCAGAATTACGCCCTTTATCCGCACTTAAATATCTATGACAATATGGCGTTTGCTCTGAAGATGCGAAATTTGCCTGCAGCCCGGATAAAAACGCGAGTGGAGGAGACCGCGGCAATGCTGGGCATTGAGCGATTGTTAGCCAAGAAGCCCCATACACTTTCGGGCGGAGAGCGCCAGCGGGTTGCGGTAGGAAGGGCCATCGTTCGTAATCCCAGGGTCTTTTTGTTTGATGAGCCGTTCAGTTCTCTTGACGCTGGCTTGCGATTGAGTATGAGGACGGAGCTGAAGGCGCTGCACCGGCGGCTGCGAACCACAACGATTTACGTTACCCACGACCAGCCGGAGGCGATGTCGCTGGCCGAACGGCTTTGCGTAATGTTCGAGGGCAAAGTTCAGCAGGTAGGCAGTCCTTTGGAGGTGTCCAAAAATCCGGCCAACAATTTTGTTGCCGGTTTTCTCGGCGCTGCGACAAGTATCATAGAGGATATGGAGGTCTGACGGGCCGGCGGCGACAATGAGCAAATCAAATTCGCCACGGCGCACGCATTGCACAGCAGCGCAGGCGGTTCGCCTCTTCGTCGCCGAAGAATTCTTCCTTATCTGGGTCCCACTTCAAAGACCGCTGCAATTTATACGCTATGGTCGTCAGATGTCCCAGCGATGCGGAACGATGACCAATTTCTTCATCACAGCTTGGTCGCCCACGCGTTTTAATGCACTGAAGCCAGTTATCGTGGTGGTTGTTTTCGCCGATGTTCACCTGGCGGGTCTTTAATTTCATTTCCTCGAAGATGCTTTCTGGCCCGCCCTCGATGGGCCCGCCGGTTGACATCGACGTAAGCCAGCCCCTTTCTCCGACGAAAATGCCCCCAAAGTTTCCTGCTAATCGGGCCGTTTCAGGAACTGCCTTATAGACGTCCTTTACCATTCCCCAGTGGTCAACTAAGTGAAGAAGCGTGCCGTTGGCGTATTTGCAGGTAAGTGTCGGGTATGCTCCGCTATTAGGATGGATAAGCTCTACAGGGCCGCTATTCTCCATACCCAGCGCATACTGAATCACGTCCGCACTATGAGAGTGATACCAGGTTACTGAGGCAGCGCCGAAATCCTCGCAGAACGACCACGGCACCACGCCCGGAGAGGGATTGATGTGGTAAAGACGGTTGTAGTGGTGCCAAAGGGCGGGGCCGACCCACAGGTCCCAATCCAAACCTTCCGGCACCGGCTCAGCCGGCAGAGCAAAATCCAGCGGCACATAAGAGCCGCCGGACTTCCCGACATCCATCATCTGGGCGTAGGGCTTGAAACGGTCGGCTCCGATAAAGCCCGCCAGCGTGTTCCACAACGTAAAGACCGATTTTACCTTCCCGAGTCCGCCTGCACGGACAAACTCGCAGACCTGCCGGATTGTCGGAATAGAACGATATTGGGTGCCGGTCTGGAAGATGCGGCCATACCTGCGCACCGTCTCCACGAGCCGGCGTCCCTGCTGAATTGTTATCGAGATTGGCTTCTCGCAATAGACATCTTTGCCTGCCTTGGCGGCGTCAATCGCCTGCAAGGCGTGCCAGTGGTCGGGCGTAACAATTACCACGGCGTCGATGTCCGAGCGGGCCAGCAGCTCGCGATAGTCATTATACGCAGCACAGCCGCTATACTTGCCCTGAACCATACGGTTCACGGGCTTGCCGCTGGAGCTGTCGGCGGCGTCCGTTTCCTCCACGTGCCGCTTGCCGTCCTCGCACCGCAGACGGTCCACATCGCAGACGGCTAACACTTGAAAATCCCGGTCGCCGGCCAGCCGGTGCAAATGACCGCCGCCCATCAGGCCTTTACCAATCAAGCCGACCGTGATTCGCTCACTCGGCGCAACATTCTCGTCCGCACCCATCGCCGAGGATGGGATGATAAGTGGCACAGCGGCCGCTCCTGAAATTGCGAGCGTCCGGCGCAAAAATTGTCGCCGGCTCATCTGTTGGGATCCCCTTTTTAGGGATTCTCTTATTTGTGTCATAATTCTCCTTGCTTGGCCAGTTGGACGCTCATCTTATTGAAAAACTTAATGCTCTGGGTGATTGCGGGCATCGAGCCGCTCCCTTTGTGGAGGTATTCGATGCCAAAAATAATGGGCTTGAGACCGAGGTGGATTTCCTCGAAAAGCAGACCTATTTTTCCAACTCCGGTGCCCCAGGGCACATCGCGCCCTTCACCGGTCAGTTCGCCAAGGTCGCGGACCAGTAGGATAATCAGGCGATCTCGCAGCAACCGAATGGCTTCGACAGGGTCGATACCAGAGCCCATCCAGGAGGCGGTGTTGCCGCAGGCACCAATCCGTTTGCTTCGGCCATTGCAGACCTTCAAGGCCTCCTGGGTCTCCCCATAGCGTTGTGTGGCTTTATTATTGCGATTTGAAATAGCGAGATTGATGTCATACTCATCACAGAGCCGCTCGATGGTATCCAATACATCGGGCGAGTACTCTGCGATGAGTGTCTCAATACCCATTTTGTGTGCGAATTGGAAGACATTATGACAACCGGCCTGGTCGGAAGGCATAAAGTGAATATGATATGTTAGCAAACGGACGCCAGAGGCATCCAGCTTCAATCGAATCTGCCTCATCTCATCGTTACTGAGTTGCCCATCGAAGTTTTTGGGTATCTCGCTGCTAACTTTTTGAAGATTCGAGCTGCCGATATACAATAGACTAAGTTCGGCTGCTTTGTCGATGGCCTCAAAGAGCGTAAAGTTGCCGGAGGAGACCGGCATAAGCTCCAGACGCCAGCCGAGCTGCTCCTGCGCACGGACTGCCGTAGTCAGTTTGCTGCTCGGAGTCGCAGGTGCTGGCAGGTCGCCTAAGACGAATTGAGCGGCGGAAAGATAGAATTGCAAAATCTTCGGGTCCCAGAAGACATAAGGATTGTGCGCAATGGTGGAGTAGAAAATGCGCCCTCGCCCGTATTGCCGCACCCACGCCAGGGCGTAGTCGTTGTCCTCACGGAGGCAGTCGCCACGCGCCTGTCCCTGACCGGTGCCGGTTTTTTCAGTGCCGATGCTCAGGAGCACCCTTACCCTGTGCCTCGAATAGGGCTCGTGGAAGCGAAAGAACTCATCGCGGAACTCGAAGCCCTTGCCGTCAAAAGGCCGATTGAGAGGGTGGCCGGGGTCATCGAGCTTGATTAAGATGCGTTCATCGCTGTCACGATGATTCGCGCCGCGTGCGCCTAACATTATACCGAACTCCGGCCAGTCCTCATAAGCGCCTGGCCAGCGGGTGAATGCCACCGAAGTTCCGTGAACCCCAAAGAGTCCTCCGCCGCCATAAACAAATTCGATTAAGCCCTGCCTCAAAGCGGGGTCTTCAAAAAGATTGCCGACGGTGTTGTTGAGAAATACGGCGTCAAACTGCTTCAGATTCTCAGGCCTGAAGACGGAAGGGTCTTTGCTTATTACTGTCTGAAAAGCTCTTGTCTTTTCACCCATCAACGTAAAAGCCAGGTTGGCGGTGGAAATGGAACTGTGCCCACCGTAGCCGACATTGAGGTCGAAAATCAAAAGCTTTCGACGCTCGCGAGGCATAACGAGGGGCTTGCTTGGAATCGCTGCTTCAATCCGCTGCCGCTCGCCGGCGTCGATGACGACCTGCGCTTCTGCACCGTCAGGCATAAGCGATGGCGCTGCGACTATCCCCGCCGCACCTGCCAGAAAATCTCGGCGCGAAATACCTCGCGATTGTGTTTGAGAACAGGATTGGAAATCTGCTCTGCTATGTGGCGGCTCCACTATTTCTTCGCTCCTTGTCTTCCTTCGGAACTATCCATCGGCTTAAATCATTGTTGTCCAACCTGGCTTGGGCACGGGGTAGCTGCCAGAGGCATCGAGCTTGACGGGCGGCTCCATATCATCGCGGCATTGTTCCGGCTTGGGCGGGTAATAAAAATCGGATTTGTTAATCTGCTCCCAGGTAACTTCTTTGCCGGTGTAACAGGAGATTTGTCCCATCACGGTAATCATCGTGCTTCGTGTCATATATTCGCCGTTGTTGACGGGCGAGCCTTTGCGAATCGCCGCAAAAAGAACGTTGTGCTCTTTCTGGTAAGGGTCGCATTGACCATCCCATCGCCAGTTTGTTTCACCCCAAATCCGGCACTGCAGAACGGACGCCTTGCCTTTGCTGCCGAACACAATACTGGAATTGCTGTCGTAGCACCCATTGGTGGTGCGGCACAAGGCATAAATTGGCACGCCGTTCTCGAATTCGTAAACGACCGAATGATGGTCGAAGACATCGCCGTAAATGGGCTCAGTCATCGAGGAGCGCCCGCCCAAACCGTGGCATTTTACGGGTGGCTGGTTGTGCATTACCCAATTGGAACGGTCCAGGTTATGCACGAGCGACTGGACGACATCATCTCCCGACAGCCAGCGGAAATGGTATTGGGTGCTGCATTGCCATTGAAGCTCCGTCAGTCCCTGCTTTCGCTCGATGACGCCGTAGGGGCCTCGCAGGAAGTTCTCTTCGATGGCGACTACGTCGCCGATAGCGCCGTCATAGATTCGCTGGACTGTTTCGGCGTAGCCGGTGTGATAGCGGCTTTGAAGACCGGAAACAAGGCAGAGTCCCTTTTGCTTTGCCAGTTCGGATGCCCGTTGCATAAGCTTGACGCCGGCCGGGTCGATGCCGTGTGGCTTCTCCACGAACACGTGCTTTCCGGCCTGGATTGCAGCCATAGCGTGGAATGGGTGAAACTTGGCTGCGTTTGCAATCAGCACTACGTCTGATGATTCAATCACATGCTTATACCCGTCGAAGCCGGTAAAACAGTGGTCGTCGTCCACAATGACCTGTTTAGGTTTTTGCTCTTTAAGGCCTTGGCGCTTGTCTTTGACACGGTCCATAAAGATGTCGCACATTGCGACCAGGCGCGCGCCTGCGTCTGCCGTCAGTGCCTGGGCGGCAGCGCCTGCGTTTCGTCCGCCGCAGCCAATCATACCAACGCGAATGGTGTCGCTGCCGGCGGCAAAGACGCTGCGACTCAAATTAGGCAGGCCTGACACGGCAGCCGAAGCCGCTACTGTTGAAGCCCTCAAAAAGTCACGCCGCGTGGTTCGACGTTGCTCACCACCCTGAGCTTGTCGAAGGGTTGCCATTTTTGCTTTTTTCATAGAACTATTCCTTTCTCTTGTTCTAATTCCCTATGCTCTTATCATTTGGGTCGATGGTTCTTGCTACTCGAAAGCCGATGATGTCCATTTCAGGCAGCCACCATTTGCTTTTTGGAAACTGGGGGTCGCCGGCGCGCCACCACGGCTCTTCAAAGGTCTTGGCTGCACAGCGCAGCTCCTCCATCGAGCAACGATAGTCACCGCCGCGAGCGGTGTGCACCTTGCCGGTCTTTGGGCCTTGTGGATTGACGGCAGGATTTTCCACTGCGGACTGCTTGTATGCATCAGGGCTGTAAAAGTCATAGACCCATTCACGGACATTGCCCGCCATATCATAAAGACCCCAGGTGTTGGGCTTTTTCTTGCCGACAGGGTGCGTTTCGGCTTCGGCGTTATCTTTATACCAGCCGAAATCCGAAATCAGTTTTGAGTCATTTCCGCAGATGAAGGTGTCAACAGCGCCCGCCCGGCAGGCATATTCCCATTCTGCCTCTGTCGGCAGTCGATACTTCTTGCCGGTCTTTTTTGAAAGCCACCGGCAAAAAGTCATTGCATTGTGCCAGGTCATCCCTATAGCAGGGTGGTCCTTGGCGTAGCCCATCGTCAGGTCTCCATAGACAGGCGTCGGCCCTGTGATTGCGTCAAGTTCGCTTTTGGCCTGCTCGGCCTCCTTCCTTGCCTCTTCGGTCTCCGTTAAATCTTTTTTTGGAGTAACCGTCTCTTGATAGTAGGCCAGAAAAAGCTCAAGAGTGGTCTCCGTCGGGCAGAGGTAAAATGGTGAAACTGTCACTTGGTGCTGTGGTCCTTCATCCGGCTCTCGACCCTTCTCGCCATCCGGGCTGCCCATAAGAAACTTTCCGCCTGGAATCGGGACCATTTCGAAATGGATGCGGTTGCCCTCTTTGTCAACCACGGTCTCGGTATATTTTTTAGGGAGCTTCTCCTCGGCTCCCGAGGCGCCAAAGCCGATAGAGATACCCAGACAGACAGCCGATACGGCAACGCACTTAACCACGACACTTGTATTCACAAATCATCTCCTAAAGATAAACTGTTTCGGCCGGCCAAGACATCTTGACCTGCCGCGACGTCTTGTCCTGCTCAATAATGGCTATATTGTTCACCGTTTCCAAACATTCTACAAAATGAACGGTTAATTGTCAAATCTCAACCCGCCAGGACGTTCTGGCGGGTCAATTTTTTGTTGAAATTCGGCTGCTCTTTCGTCAAATTACATAAATTACATATACGACATCGCTTAGAACAGTCCCGAACAGGCCGCAGCGCGACGTGTGGAGTAGAGAACGAAAGGGCAAAAGGATATTGCTATATGATGAATAATATAGAACAACCAGGACGAAATCCGGGGAGTAGTGCTTGTTATTCAGCAACGAGAAAATTTTTGGCCGGCCTTGTCAAATGGTGGCTGCTTCTATGGGCATTAGTAGCTCAAGCACAGGCAATCTCACCGGCGACGAGATTTATCCGGGTCTCTGATGACCAACGAGGATTCGTTTTTGAAGGAGACCATAGTCCTTTCATACCGTGGGGATTCAACTACGACCATGATGAAGGAGGCCGGCTGTTGGAGGACTATTGGAAAACTGAATGGCCGAAGGTGGAAGACGACTTCCGGGAAATGAAGGAGCTTGGCGCCAACGTTGTCCGCATTCACCTTCAGCTTGGCAAATTTATGCAAAAGATTAACGAGCCGAATGATGTTGCGTTGAATATGCTCGCCCGCCTTGTTGAATTGGCGCAGCGACTGAACTTATATCTCGATGTAACCGGCCTTGGTTGTTACCATAAAAAAGACGTCCCCCGCTGGTATGACGCACTATCGGAAAAAGACCGCTGGGATGTGCAGGCCTGCTTTTGGGAGGCCGTCGCCGCTCGCTGCGCCAAGAGTCCCGCCATCTTTTGCTATGACCTGATGAACGAGCCGGTAGTTCCCGGCGGCCGCAGAAAATCCGGAGAATGGCTTGGACCGCCGTTTGCAGGAAAACACTTCGTCCAGTTTGTCACTCTGAACCAGGCAGGTCGGGCGCGGCCAACAATAGCTCGACAGTGGATACAACACCTGACGGCTGCCATCCGTAAGCACGACCGTCGCCACCTAATCACTGTTGGCCTTGTTGAATGGAGCATTGACCGTCCCGGTCTTACCTCAGGATTTGTGCCAGAAAAAATCGTTGCAGATGTGGACTTTCTCAGTGTCCATATTTATCCTAAAAAGTCGGGGCTTGGCGAGGCAATAGAGACCTTAAAGGGTTTCTCGCTGGGAAAGCCGCTTGTTATTGAAGAGACCTTTCCGCTTAACTGCTCCACTGGGGAGCTGGATAAATTTATAGAAGAATCACAGACAATCGCCTCCGGTTGGATTGGTTTTTATTGGGGCAAGACAGACGAGCAGTGCCGCCAGTCAAAAGAAATTGTGGATGCCCTGATGCTTGGCTGGCTGGAACTATTCAAAAAGAGAACAGATGCGCTCAAGCAGTAAAGTCAGGGCTGAATGCAGTTGACTGTAAAATTTGAAGTTCGGGCAGAGAATCCTGCTTAAAAATCATAGTCCCTCAACAGAAGACTTGATATCTTCAAAGTGTCCTTCCGCAAGCTGTTTTCCGTAGTTGCGCAGGGCGCTGCCGATATTACGCCAGCCGGTCCAGATAGCTTTCTTGCCTCTCGGCGCCGAAAGCTGTTTGGCGACGAGGGTTGCTTCGGCATCGACGAAGCGGTCGAGTGTCTTATTGTCCCAGGTCGGCATTTTCTGTGCAAGAATTGCCAGTCGTGAGACAATTGTGTCGGTGATAAGGCGGCCGTCTTTGTCCGATGCTTCTTTCGGGTCGCGTCCGCCAACGCCCTTGTGAGGAGCATCGCCGAGCCGCGAGAGGTCAACCGTATCAGGATAGAGGTGCATCATAAGCGACGTCTCGCCCCATGCCCCGTGGTCGCCGGTATAGCCGACATCCATTGCGAGAATGTATTCTGGAGTTCCGAGCACCGGAATTCCGAGCGCACGGCTCATACGAACAGCCGTTTCGCGGACCACTATTTGCTGGGCGGCGCCGTAGTGACCGGTGAGAATGATGATCGCACGGAAATCGTTGCGCGCCATTTCCCGGCAAAGCTGCTCAAGCCAGGGCCGAAGCAGGTTGGAGAAGACGCTGTCTTCTGGCTCCATAACAAAAGTATGCGGCTCATTCATTCCCCCGACGCCGCCATATAGCGCCGGCGCAACTAATCCACCGCCTTTTTCGGCTGCTCGGACACAAAGCGCATGCGCCTTTACCGCGTCAACGCCCACTACGTTATGGACGCCGTGCCATTCAATCGTTCCGAGCGGCTGGAAAATTGTCGGGCAAGCGGTCTGCGCCTCTTTTAGCTCTTTAGGACGAAGAAACTCAAGTCGCACCTCGCGTACGTTCCGTGCGTCTGATTTGTTTGTTTCTCCTTTTACAGTCCGAGGACCAAGTAACACGCCGGCAGCAGCCGAACCTAAAAACTCTCTACGCCCAAGTCCTTCGGTCATTGCGAACCTCCTTTACAGTGACATGATGGCCTCTTACTTCTGGAGCAAGGCGTTGTGCACCGGCTCGACCCATTCCTCCTTGCCGATGTCATACAGAACAAAATCGCTGTCGAACTGCCAGTATGCCCAGCTCCAGCCCAGCTTTTCCGCCGCCCCGGTGACAAACTTCAGATACCGCACACGCGATTCCATTGGCGCTTTGTCATACACGCCGAATTCACCCAGAAAAACGGGCTTGTTTCGCTCTTTTGCCCACGCCTGCGCCTTCTCGAAATCGCGTTTAATGGCTGTTTTCTCCTCGTCAGTCCCCATCCACTCTACGCCCGTTTTATCTTTACGATTGGCCCAGGTAGCACCCTGGTGTGTAAAATCCATCGGTGAGTAGTAATGCACAGTCAGGATGATGCTCCGGTCATCCTCCGGAAGATCCAGCTCGTTCAGTGAGCCAATCGAGTTGTAATTGGCTGGTCCGATGATGACCATCCGCGTCGGATTGGTTTTGCGAATAACGGCAAGCGCCTCGCGGAAATACTGATTCCACATCTGGGGACTTAGTTTTCGGCTGGGTTCATTGAGTATTTCGAATAATACGTTGTCAGGCGCATCCTTGAAGTGCTCGGACACCTGACGCCAGAAGGCCAGGAACCTATCTTTGTTTCCTTCCGGGTCATTGCCCATCGCACCGAATTCATGCATATCCAGGATTACCATCAGCTTGCTGTTCAAGGCGTTCTGAACCGCCCAGTCCAGGACCTCCCACCAGGAGGCCCGAAGCGCGTAGTTATTGTCACTATCCATGTGGCGAAAAGGATGCAGGTTGATTCGCACGGTGCTGAAGCCCGCTTCCTTGAGCATTTGAAAATACTTTGCCTTGAAGCGGGCTCTGTCTTTGGCCTGCCATATCGGGTCATAGCCAATAATGTTTACGCCGCGCCCCAGCTTTGCATTTACAGCAAAAGAATCGACTGCCGGCTTCGGCGCTGCATTCAGTGCCGAGGGTCGATTAACCGTCAAAATAAAAACCAAGAAGGCGCCGCATAGAATGAGCCAAAGTAACCTGGACTTGCTTTTGTAAATCATAAGAACCTCCACTATTCTGGAACGCAACAAAACCGGTTTCCTGTTTTGATTTTCTAATAGATAGTATATCTCTTCCACCACCGATTTGACCAAATCGGAGATTGCAAGGCAAATCAACTATTACAATGCCGTTCGTAAGAGAACTTTAGTATTCTCTGTTTTTGAGGATGCCCGGCTGCGGGAGCGGATATTTGCCGTCCGGCCCGGCTAACAGAGGCGCCGGCGAATCCATCGCCAGCTTATCGACATCGGGAGCAAACTCCTGCTCGCAGTTGAGCATCTGGTCGAAAGTTATTATCTGGCCGGTGTGCGCAGCCATACGGCCCATAGAGGACACAAGACTTGCCTCGGCACCGCGTTTGGCCTCATTGTAGGGCTTGTTCTTCCGAATGGCGTCAATCAAGTCGTCCCACTCAAGCTGGTAAGGACTTTGCTCCGGCTGCGGGAACGCCCATATCAGGTTTGCTTTCTCCATATTATGGTCTTTGTAAGTGCGGACCTTGCCTGGGTAGTGGCTCGATGTGGTGATGACAGCCGAGCCCTTTGTTCCGTGGGCGTAGCTGGAGAATCCGCCTTGACAACCTTCCATATTCCGACCGTAGTAAAAAAGCTTGGTCCCATCAGGATAGGTATATTCAATCGAGTAGTTGTCGAAATTCTGGTCAACGGAATCGCCGCGGTAGTGCCGTCCGCCAATGGCGTGTGCCTGGACCGGCCAGGCGCCCTTCATCCAGGAGCACTCGTCAATCTGATGAATGTAGTAGTCGCTATACATACCGCCGCTGGCCCATAGGAAGCTGTGGAATCGCTGGACCTGGTAGAGTAGCTCGCTCATATTGCCGGGCTTGGGACCTGTCGTGGCCGCTCTGCCGCCCATCCGGTAGCCCCTTAGCGCAATGATGTCACCGATTTCTCCTGACTTGATTCGGTCGTAAAGCTGCTGCCGTCCCCGGCAATGGCGAATCATCAGACCCACGCCCACCTTGAGATTCTTCTTCACGGATTCTTCGGCAAGCTTCAGGAGCTTGCGTGTGCTCGGGCCGTCCACGGTAATGGGCTTTTCCATAAAAACATTGAGGCCCTTTTCTATTGCGTAGGTGAAATGCACCCAGCGGAATGCCGGAGGCGTCGCAAAAATCGCCACATCACCGGCATTAAGACAATCCATCGCCTTCTTGTAACCGTCGAAGCCAACGAACCGCCGGTCTTCAGGAACATCCACCTGTTCAGAATGTTGCTCTTTTAAGCTTTTGTAGCTGTTGGCAACGCGGTTCGCAAAGACATCTGCCACGGCGACAAGCTTGATTGGGCCGTTCTTGACCGACAGTGCGTCCGATGCTGCGCCGGTACCCCTGCCTCCGCAGCCAATCAAGGCAACTTTAATGGTGTTGCTTTGGGCAGCGTAGATACGGGGGACGACACCCGCCACAAAAGCCGAGGTTGCGGCGAGCTTGCCTGTGTTCTTCAAAAACTCACGACGCGATGTGTTTTTTTCATTGGTCTTACTCATGGCATACCTTCTCCTAATGAGGGATTTCTAATTTAATTGTTACGTTTGCTCTAAGCGTTTATACTCTTGCCCAAACATCGTTTGAGCTTCATCGCCGCCTATTATAGTCATAATCCTGCACTTCACAATCGCTTTTTCAAATCATAGCACGGTAGTGCAATCCTATGGGGCCTGGCCAGGAACAGGCACAATGTTCTCCTTCGGGATTTCGACCGTGCCATTCTCAAAGTCCTCGGCTGTCGGCTTCAAAGTAAGATTGTAATTCTTCGCATTTATGTCCGCATCTTCCATAATTTCTTTCCAGGTAACCTGCTGGCCGGTGTAGGTGGAGATGCGACCCATAACAGCCGTGGCAGTGGACTCGGCTACCGCCTGTGCCTGGTTAACCGGTTTGCCCTTATTGACATAATAGAGCGTGTCTATTTGCTCCTGATGGTGGCTGCTCGGTCCTTCAGGCAGGTCGGCTGGAATCGGTGATTGCTGCGGCTTCGGGTAGTCGCTCCCGTTTGTTCGTCCCTTTTCATATACAAAATCGTGACCGGTCCAGTTCCAGCATCCATTGACCTGGCGGCACATCGAGTGGATATGCACGCCCTCGCCGTAGTCGTAGTCAATATTGAAGAAGTCATACATATCGCCGGCTCGGCGTTGGGCTCGACCGCCGAAGCCCGCGGCGCTGACCGGCGGCCCGCCGCAAAACCAGTTGGCAATGTCGATGTTATGGACATGCTGCTCGACAAGGTGGTCGCCTGAGAGCGCAATCCAGCTCTGCCAAGTTCGGACGAGGTCATCGGCGGTCTTCGGATTTATGGGTTTTGTCGAGAACATAGAGGCGATACAAAACGAGACGCGACCGGCGTAAAGCTTGCCGAGCGCCTTCTCAACAGTAACGGCCTGGTGTGTCTTTATGAAGTTCCAGTCGTGGCGCATCTCCGTGCCGGCGACAATCACCAGACCCTTCTTTTCTGCTTCCTTGCCGGCAGCAATTACACGCCGGCAGCCGGGCGGGTCAACAGCGACGGGCTTCTCGATAAAGACGTTTTTGCCGGCTTTGACGGCGGCCTCAAGATGCAGCGGCCTGAAAACCGGCGCCTCCGCCATCAGGACAATCTGGGCGTCGGTTTTTAACAGGTCCCGATAGCCGGCGGGCCCGCCGAAGCATCGTTCTGGCGGGACGTTCAATTGTTTTCCTGCCTCGAGCGCACGCTCCTTGAAATAGTCGGCGGTGGCAACGAACCGGACGTTAAAACCAAGAATCTTGCCGGCCTCGAGCGCATCGGTGGCGGCACCCCGGCCTCGACCACCGCAGCCAATCAGCGCAAGCTTGAAGGTCTTATCCTGTCCCTTGGCGGCTGTCCCAAGGATGGTTGGGACGCCCAAAGCAACGCCGGCGCCCAATGTAGTTCGCACAAAATCACGTCGCGACAATTTGTTTGACTTTTTCATAAAACAGTTCCTTTCAAAAGTTACTCGCTACTGCCTTTGAAACCCTGCGTTGTCACATTTCTGTTAAAATTCCTTTGAGACACCTGGCTGCGGGGCTGGATAAATGTCGTCGGGACCCTCGTGGATTGGGGAGGGGCTGTCGAAGGTCATATTGTCAATGTCTTTGACGAATTGAAAGTCGGAGTTCATCGCCTGCTCCCAGGTGATAAATTGTCCTGTATGTGTCGCCATACGTCCCATCAATGCGGCTATGTCTGCCTCACCTGCCCGGCGGGCCTCGTTGTGCGGCTTGTTCTGCCGGATAGCATCTAAAAGCAACTGCCATTCGGCCTGGTAAGGGTTGCAGTCCGGCTGCCCATACTCCCACGACAGCTCTTCCGATGCCATGTTTTGGCTCTTGTATATCCGTGGTTTGGGCTCGCCCAGGGTCGTCATAATCACTGCCGAGCCCTTGGAGCCGTGGGCATAATCGGAGTAGGTCTCCCAGCAGCCGTTCATGTGCCGCGAAAAAGCAAACAGCTTTGCACCGTCGGCAAAGGTGTATTCCACCGTATAGTGGTCAAACTGGTTGCCCGCCTCCGCGTAGCAGCGGCCGCCCATCCCCTGGGCCGAGACCGGCCAGGCGCCCTTGACCCAACAGCCAACGTCGATGTTGTGGCAGTGCCAGTCGATGAAGAATCCCGACGACACCCACGTGAAGCTGTTTGGATTCTGGAGCTGGAATACCAGCTCATTGACGTTCTGGGGCCTGCGCGGGCAGTGGACCGGCCCGTGCACGCGGTAGATTCTAAGAGTGTGCACCTCTCCGATGGCCCCATCGTGTATCCGCCGGATGACTTCCTGCCTGGCTTTGGAATGTCGCCACATAAAACCTACGCCGACCTTTAGATTCTTCTGCTCAGAGACAGCGGCGGCTTTGAGCAGACGACGCACCGCCGGAGAATCCACCGCGAACGACTTCTCCATAAATACATTAACACCTTTCTTGACGGCATATTCAAAGTGGAGCGGACGGAAAGCCGCGTGTGTCGTCAAAAGAACGACGTCGCCCGGCCCGAGACAGTCAATGGCCTTCTTATAGGCATCGAAACCGACGAACCGGCGTTCCTGCGGCACGTTGACCTTGTCCTGAAAATCCTTCGTCAAGCTGTTTAAGCTGCCCTGGAGGCGGCCTTCGAACAGGTCGGCCATCGCGTATAGCTTCACCGGCCCGCCGGTAGTTGAGAAGGCGTCAATGACCGCACCGGTGCCCCGGCCTCCACAGCCCACTAAGGCCAGTTTGATTGTTGAATCCCCGGCGGCATAGATGCGAGGAACGAGCCCTGCTGCCAGGGCCGAAGTCGCAGCAACCCGGCCGGTGCTCTTCAAAAACTCTCGACGCGATGTGCTTTTTTTTGTGGTTTCATCCATAATGAGTCTTTTCCTACTAAGCGTTTTCTATTTCAAATGCTGCATTTGCTCCGGAGGACGGAGTTTTCTCCTGGTGTAAATATTGTTCGGTTTCCGTTGCCCCCATTATACTCACGTCCCCATACTTCGCAAGCATCAAGCATACCTTGAGCAAACCATCTGTATTAAAAATCCCTGAAAAGGAGCATCGATGATTTTTTAGAAAGGTCCCTTTTGGATATATAGAATGAGATGCATAAAGTGCTGTCCCTTTTGTTGAGCGTGCAACAAAAAAGACTTGCGATTTTGCGCAAGTCCTTTATTGACAACAAATAGCGGGGGCAGGATTCGAACCTGCGACCTCCGGGTTATGGGCCCGACGAGCTACCAGACTGCTCTACCCCGCGATCATTTTCGTATATCTTATTGTTTCTATTCATAGTTCGTAGTAGGCGGCCGGCACTTCATCTATTATGTCTCAGCCATCGTATCCCGTTGTGCGTCTTGCAGTTGTCCCCTATTCAGGGCTTGCTGCTCGCCGCCGGCAATACTGCCGCCACCAAAATACCATAAGCAGGATTTTTTAGCAAGAGAGACGAGGCGAAATCATAAATTTTTGCGAATCTGTGCAGCAATGGCCTCAATTTTCCCTTGCGGATATTTATAGCTCGGCCAGCGGTCAAATACGCCGTCGCCTGTCTTTCGTGGAATTATATGAAAATGCAAATGTTCGACGATTTGCCCTGCCGCCCGGCCATTATTGCAAAGCACGTTATAACCATCAGAATTCACGGCGGCGGCAACGGCTTTGGCGATTTTGCCCAGACGCAAAGCAACCTGACCTAAAAGTTGTGGAGGACTATCATGCAATTTTTCAAAGTGCTGTTTGGGAATCACCAAGGTATGGCCGTCGCTTATCGGACCGATATCCAAAAAGCAAATAACGACTTCGTCCTCATAAATCTTTGTAGTCGGGATTTGCCCAGCTATAATTTTACAGAAAATGCAATCGCTGGCACTCACTATTCGGATTCTCCCAGCAGTAACAGCTACTATTTCTTGCCGGCTTCGGGGCCTTGCGGCGATTCAGACGTCTCTTTTGTCTTGGCAACATCCTCCGCCTTGCTACCTTCGGACTGGCCGACTTCTTTTGCTTCAGCCGATTGTTTTTCCTTCTTGTGAGCACGTTTTTTCTTGGCGGCCTTTGCCTCTTTCTTTGAGACCTCTTCTTTGCCGACAAGCTGCAGCAGCGCAAGCTTGCCATCATCGCCAAGCCGCCTTAGCGACAGGCGGACAATTCTGGTATAACCGCCCGGCCTGTCAAGGTATCTGGGGCCAAGCTCGCTAAACAACTTTCCCACCACGGTGCCTTTTTTGACGGGTTCGTTATCTTCATACTCTACGATGTCACGGTTTCCCAGTATAGCAATAGCGCGGCGCCTGGCCGACAATGTGCCTTTTTTGGCCAAAGTGATGAGCTTCTCAATAAAAGATTTCACGTCTTTGGCCTTTTCGAGCGTGGTCGAGATTGTCTCGTGCTGGATTAGAGAAGCGGCTAAATTACGCCGCATTGCTATCCGGTGCTGGCTTGTTCGACCTAACTGACGGCCCGCTATTCTATGACGCATATATCTTTGTCCTTCTTTTTATATTTCACCAGGCGAATATTGTTGAGCCAAACCCTCAATCGTTACGGCTCATAAGGCAGCTATCACTTTAATCTCCGCACTCCTTGCGGATTAGTAATCACGATGTCTCCTCAGGCAGCTTTGCCTCCAGATACTTGTCAACATCCTTCATACCCAAGGACAAACCTATATCCACAAGCTTCCGTTTGATTTCCCTCAAGCTTGTTTTGCCGAAGCTGCGGATGTTAAGCAAATCGGCTTCGGTCATTTTCACTAAGTGGCCGACGCTATGCATTTTGACCGACTCAAGGCAGTTGGTTGCTCTTACAGAAAGGTCAAGCTCCTGAATCGACATATTGAGTTTCCTGACCAATTCTTTATCCATTTCCTCCTGGGATGGCGGCTCGACAAGCTGTGACGGAACGGTTTCCTCGCCGAGCTCAAAATACTGAATGAATGGGTTGACGTGCTTACGCAGAATCTTGGCGGCCTCGACCAGCGCCATCTCAGGCGTGACGGTTCCGTTGGTCCAAATCTCCAGAATCAGCTTGTCATAATTGGTCCGCTGGCCCACGCGTGTGTCCTCGGTTGCGTAGCGCACTCTTGTAACCGGCGAATACACTGCATCGAGCATTATCCTTCCGATTTCCTGGTCGAATCTGTCGGCGACGGCGAGCCGCTCGGCAGCAGGTATGTAACCGCGCCCGCTCTCGACCACCATTTCCATCTGAAAGTTAATATCCTCGGTTAATGTGGCTACCACCGCATCCTTGTTTATTATTTCAATGGACGGGTCTGCGACTATATTGGATGCCCTCACGACACCTGCTTTGTTCGCAGAGACGGTCATCGTCTTAATCCCGGGGACATTGAGCCGAACGATAATGCTTTTGACATTTAGAACAATGTCGGTAACATCTTCCATCACCCCTTTTATGGAGCTGAATTCATGGTCAACGCCCGCTATTTTGATGGAGGTTATGGCACTACCCTCCAGAGAAGAAAGTAAAACGCGTCTCAGGCTGTTGCCGATAGTGGTTCCGAAACCTCGCTCGAAGGGTTCGATAAAGAACCGCCCGTATTTTTCGGTCGATATTGTTGTGTCTCGAACAACACGGGTCGGCAGCTCCATACCACGCCAGGTAACTCGCATATAGGCCTCCAGTTAAAATCCCTTACTAAAAACTGACACACTCAATTTTCTACCAAGGTGCAAAACTTCTCCCCTTTTGTTCTTTATTACCACTTTTTTTCCTGTGCAATTCGCACTATTTTAGCCGCTACCGCGAACAGAATTCTATCACCAATTGCTCCTCGACGGGAATCTGAACATCCGCCCTGGCGGGGAGCGCAACAATGGCGGCTTCAGGTTTGTCACGGTCCAACTGCAACCAGCTTTGAGTCGCAAAATTGGGGTTGCTTTCCAATTGCGCCTTTATTCTTTTTGCGCTCCTTTCGGAATTCTTGATGGTTATCTTGTCGCCAACCTTGGTAATATAGTCGCCGACGTCAACCTTATGCCCGTTTATATAAATATGGCCGTGGCAAATCAGTTGCCTTGCAGCTTTGCGGGAGGGCGCAAAATTCAATTTATATACAACATTGTCCAGGCGTCTTTCCAATAGTTGAAGCAATGTTTCACCAGTATTGCCTCGCGTCCGCTCGGCTTTGTGGAAAAATCTCATAAACTGACGTTCGAGAACCCCATAGTATCGTTTTAGCTTTTGCTTCTCGCGCAGCCGAACACCATATTCGCCGACCCTGCTTTTGCGCCAGCCGTGCATACCCGGAGCCAGATTACGCTGCCTCTTCTCTACAGGGCACTTGGCCGTCTCACATCTGATGCCCTTGAGCATAAGCTTCACTCCTTCGCGTCGGCAAAGCTTACAGGATGATTCCAAATACCGTCCCATCTTTCTATTTATCTCCAAAATACCTTTTAGGGGCTGTCTATCTTAGACCCGCCTGCGCTTTGGCGGCCTGCAGCCATTGTGCGGCAGAGGCGTAACATCCTCTATCGAAGAGATACGCAGCCCCGCGGTTTGCATCGCTGCAATGGCAGATTCCCGGCCCGAGCCAGGACCTTTAACCTTAATCTCAACCTCCCGAACGCCATTACGCATTGCGATACTGGCGGCGCGTTGTGCGGCTTGCTGTGCTGCAAAGGGAGTGCTCTTTCGAGCGCCCTTAAAGCCGGTGCATCCTGCCGAGCTGAAACATATCGTGTCGCCATCGAGGTCGGTAACCGTAATGAGCGTGTTGTTGAAAGTCGCTTTTATGTGAACGATTGCCCGAACGACATTCTTTCTGACTTTTCGTTTTGTGCCTTTTGCCATTGCTGCAACGATTCCTATGACAAAACCAAACTCTTGTTCCTCTGTTGCCGGGAGCAAATAAGCTCTTAGCGTTTTTCTTTCACACCCTTCTTGCCTGCAACCGTTTTTCTGGGTCCCTTGCGAGTGCGAGCATTGCTGCGCGTTCGCTGCCCGCGAACAGGCAAGCTCCTTCTGTGTCGGACGCCTCTATAGCAGTTTATATCGCGCAGGCGGGCAATATTTTGAGCAGTCTGTCTGCGGAGCTGACCTCCCACGGTGCAGTTGCGGTCGATTATCTGCGTTATCCGGCTTAGCTCATCCTCGGTGAGTTTGCCGGCCTTTGTGTTTTTATCTATCTTGGCCTCCTGCAATATCTGCTCGGAGGCATGTCTTCCTATACCGTAAATATAGGTCAGCGCAATCCATATTGCCTTTTCATTGGGAATATCAACGCCAACAATGCGCGGCATAAAGTTTCCTTTTCTAATATTCCTTTAGATACTGTCAGCTACCCCTGGCGCTGCTTGTGCCGCGGGTTTATACAAATCACCCGCACAACGCCTCGGCGGCGGACAATCTTGCAATTCTCACATATACGTTTGACTGAGCTTCTGACTTTCATTTTTCGCTACTTAACCATCACAATATTGTTCCGTATAGGAACCCGGCCAGGTTCAAGGTATCTTTGCAACATCAATGCCGGAGAATGATGCGGCCTCTGTTTAGGTCGTATGGCGACATTTCAACCACTACCGTGTCGCCGGGCAAAATCCGGATAAAGTTCATCCGCATTTTGCCGGAGACGTGAGCCAGAATCCTGTGGCCATTTTCCAGCTCAACTCTAAACATTGCGTTCGGCAAGGCCTCAGTTACCTTGGCCTGCAACCTTATGGCATCTTTTTTTGGCATAGGTGTTTACTTTATTGTCAACACCTCACAACCACCTTTTACTATTGCAATCGTATGCTCAAAATGAGCCGAGCACGAACCATCTTTTGTTACAACCGTCCAGCCGTTTTTTAGAGTTCGCACGGCGCTTGTGCCGGCGTTAATCATCGGCTCAACCGCCAGCACCATTCCTTCGGTCAAAATGATGTCGTTGGCGAGCAGCTCATCGCTAACGAAGTTGGGCACTTTTGGCTCTTCGTGCATCTTTCTGCCGATGCCGTGTCCGACAAAATCCCTTACTACTGAGAAACCGGCAGATTCTGCATACTGCTGCATCTGTGCGGCAATGCTGCTCCACTTAACTGCCGGGGCGGCCTTTTCTATGGCAATCTCAAGAACGCGCCTTGTTACATCTACCAGCCGGCACTTGTCCTCAGGTATTGTCCCTATAGGAATCGTAACCGCTGCGTCCCCACAGTAGCCATCCAGCCGGACACCGAAGTCGATACTCAGGATGTTACCTTCCTTAAGCTTTGTATCCGCCGAAGGAATCCCGTGAACAACCTGCTCGTCAATAGAGGCACAAATCGCGCCCGGAAACGGAATTCGAGCACGCGGATTTCGGACACCCCTAAACAATGGCTCTGCTCCGGCATCGACAGCCATTTGCAGAGCGACACTATCAAGCTGCGCCGTAGTAACACCCGGCTCGGCAATCTCCTGCAGTTGTGAAAGAACATTTGCTACAACAGCACCTGCCTTACGCATTAACTCGACTTCTCTTCGGCTGCGAAGCGTTATGGCCATTTAGCACGTGTTTCGTATATTAAAGTTCGTATTTCGTATCACAGCTCACGCTTCACGTCTTGACCAGTGCATCCAGTTTCCCGGATATCAAAGCGCTAACTTTGTCAGGGGCCCTGTCAGCATCAATGTCAAAAAAGGTGCCGTTTTTCTTATAGTAATCCACCAGCGGTTCTGTCTGCTGATGGTAAGTTTTCAGACGATTAGCCACCACTTGTGGGCCGTCATCCAGCCGCTGAACTAACTTTGTGCCGTCGTGGTCGCAAGTGTCGGCGACTTTCGGCTTTAAGTTATCGATGTGGTAAACAGCGCCGCACTTGGGGCAGCTTCTTCTGCCGGTCATTCGCTTTGTAATTACCCTGTCATCAATCATTAAGTTCAAGACGGCATCTATTCTCTGGCCATTATGGCCCAGCGATTTATCAAGCTCGACGGCCTGATTAAGGGTCCTGGGAAAACCATCAAGTATAAATCCGGCAGCAGGGGCCTTTTTTATCGCTTTGGTCATCATCTCAAGGATAAGCCCGTCCGGCACAAGAACACCTGAATCCATAAAGCCCTGCGCTTTTTTACCAAGTTCGGTCCCATCGGCCCTTTCCCTTCTCAAGATATCGCCGCTTGATAAATGCAACAGACTATAGCGTGCGGCAATCTGCTTACACTGCGTTCCCTTACCTGCACCCGGCGCACCAAGTAAAACCAACCTCATACGTAAGCTCCTTTTATTCTGCCGACTTCGCTAAAGCCCTCATAGCTGCGCATCAGGAGGTTGGCTTCTATTTTCTGAATCAAATCCAGAGAGACGCTGACAACTATCAATAATCCGGTTCCGCCCAAGAAGGTCGCAACCCGCCAATCAATACCAAGATATACCGCCACCAGCGATGGAATGACAGCAATAATGGCTGAGAAGGCGCCCCCGTAATATGTAACCCTGGCCATCACAGTTTCGAGGTACTCAGCAGTTCTGCGCCCCGGCCGAAGACCGGGAATAAAACTGCCCGAATCCCGAAGATTCTTTGCCATTTCCTTGGGCTGAAACGTTACTGTTGTCCAGAAATATGCAAACAAAAATATCAGCAGCATATACAGCACATTATATGTATAAGCACTGTGGGCAAAGGCATCCCTTAAGGTCAGCATCACCACTGAATTCTCGAGCGCCCTGATTTTTAACAACTGGTCGATTATTATGGGAGGGAACATCATAAAGCTGGATGCAAATATGATAGGCATCACGCCTCCGTGATTGACGCGAAGGGGCAGGTAGTGCCGCATTCCGCCATACATTCGCCGGCCTCGCATCTGTTTTGCCTGCTGAATCGGTATGCGTCGCTGGCCTTGTGTTATCAGTATAGCGCCGGCCACGACAGAGATGAACGCTGCTATCAGAAACAGGATTTTTGCAGGGCCGACAGAACCGGCTGGCGCACCGAACCTCAGGTCAACGCTTTCCCAGAGGGTCTGAACCGCCCAGGGCATTCTTGCGAGGATTCCGGCCATAATTATCAAGCTGATGCCGTTGCCAATGCCGTATTCATCTATCTGCTCGCCCAGCCACATCAAAAAAATGGTGCCGGCACTCATACTGAAAATGCCCATTATCAAGGCCTGCCTCTCCATTCCTGCGTAGGTAAATCCACTTCCTCCCAGCCACCTCATAAACATTATCGACTGGATAATGCAAACCAGCACCGTCAGATACCGCGTGTATTCATTTATCTTCTTATAGCCGGTCTGACCCTCCTGTCGCAGCTTTTTCAGAGATGGAACAACCTCCCCCAAAAGCATAAGAATAATAGAGGCGGTAATGTAGGGCATAATTCCCAGTCCAAAAACGCTGCTATCGTCCAACCTTCCGCCGGTGAATAGCTGCATATATTCTGCAGCCCTACCGAGGGGGCTTTCCGAAGGTCTTTGCTTGGCAAGCTCTATCATCTTTGCCTGGTCAAAGCCGGGGACAGGAATATGAAAACCAAGCCTGTATATCATCAATAGCGCCAGCGTAAAAAGAATCTTGTTCCGCAGGTCCTGGACCCTGAATATATTTATTACCGTTTTAAGCATCTCTATGTTTTCCGATAGGCCACATAACTTTATTGCAGTAAGTCATCTACTATACCAATCTTGCCGTGCCCCCGCAGCCCACAATCTTTTGCTCTGCACTTTTGCTGAATCTGTGAGCAATGACCATCAGCTTCTTTGTCAGCTCGCCATTGCCGAGAATCTTGACTTTGTTTCTGAGACTGCCAATCAGCCCCGCGGCGTTTAGTTGCTCCAGACCGACTGTGGCCCCATCATCGAACGTTTCCAGCTGAGAGACATTGACAATTTGAAAACGTCGCTGAAACTTAAAGTTACTGAAACCCCGCTTTGGCAGGCGGCGAAATAGCGGCATTTGTCCGCCTTCGTGAAGGGAAAATCCAATCGCGCCTGCCCTGCTCTTGCTGCCCTTGTGGCCCTGGCCCGAGGTCTTTCCGTGGCCGCTGCCGGTGCCTCTTCCGACACGCTTGCGGGCTTTATGGCTGCCTACAACAGAAGTTATTTCGTGGTTCAACATTTTAATCACCCACTTAGCTACCACAAATCATCAAGCACCAATTTTTACTCCACGAACCGATTCGACCGTTTCCTTGATGCGCAAACTCAACAATGCCTCCATTGTTGCCCTGACGACGTTCTTGGCATTCGTGCTTCCATAAACTTTTGTCAGAACATCCTGCACACCGGCAAACGCCAGGACTGCTCGTGCGCTGGAGCCGGCAATAACGCCCGTGCCGGGGCTGGCTGGAACTAATGTTATCTTTGTCGCCCTGTGCTTGGCGGTAACCTGGTGCGGAATTGTTCGACCCGACAGAGCTATTTTGTGCAGCTCTTTTTTGGCCTCCTTAATACCTTTTTCCACCGCCAGGGGGACTTCATTTGCCTTGCCATATCCGATACCTACCGTCCCCGCCTTGTCGCCGACAACAACCAGCACTCCAAAACTGAACCTTCGCCCGCCTTTAACGACCTTAGCGGTTCGGTAAACCTTTACCACCGTATCCTCGAAGGGCTTTTCTTCCTGCTCAAATGGCTGAACTGCTTCTGCTGCCAATTTTTTCTCCAGCAAATATTAGTTTTTAAAAGACCAAACCGGTTTTTCTTGCCCCTTCGGCAAAGGCCTTGACCCTGCCGTGGAATTTATAGCGGCCTCTATCGAAGCACACGCACTTGATACCTACGCCAAGCGCCTGCTTAGCGATGGCTTCACCCACTAATTGCGCGGCTTTTTTGTCGCGGGTGCCGCTCAACTGCTCACGCAGACCCTTCGACCTCGTGCTGGCGGAAACAAGTGTCGCACCCCCTGTGTCGTCTATAACCTGGGCGTAGATGTGTCTGTTCGAGCGGAACACCGACAGGCGAGGCCTATCGGCAGTTCCAACGACCTTTTTCCGCACGTGATATTTACGCCTCAGTCTTGCCCTTTTTATCCTGTCAAGTTTCATATAAGCAATAATCTCTATTACGTCGTCCCGGAAGTAAATGCCTTTCCGACCTTGTGCCGAACATGTTCGCCCGCATAGCGGATGCCCTTGCCTTTATAAGGTTCGGGCGGCTTTATCTTGCGGACCTCAGCGGAAAACTCCCCGACAAGTGCTTTATCTATCCCTGAAATAGTAAATCTGGCAGGGACATCATTGCCCCGTGTGGCGGGAACCTCAATGTGCACTTTCAAGCCCTTTGGTATCGGCCGCTCAGCTTGATTAGCAAATCCGAGATGAAGGACCAGTTTGCCGCCTTGCTCCTTTACGCTATAGCCGGCGCCGTAAATCTCAAGCTTCTTCTCATAGCCCTTGCTGACACCGAGAACCATATTGGCAATCAAGGCACGCGTCGTGCCGTGAATCTGCTTGGCTTGTCTATTGTCCGGACGAGTATTTTCTACCACTATCTTCCCATCGGAGTCGCCGACTAACACCTTTATCAGCGGGTGGCAATCCAACTGGGCAGTGCCGAGCGGGCCTGTTATCTTGATGGACGCTCCCTGATGTTCGAGCCTTACTCCCTGGGGGATAAAAACAGGTTTTTCACCTATATGACTCATCAGCTAACCGTGCAAAGTATTTCGCCGCCGATCTTTGCTTCGCGGCATCCGCTATCACTCATTACACCTTTACTTGTCGATACTATTGCGATACCCATACCGCCCAAAACTCGCGGCAGCTTATCAGCCGGCGAATAGATTCGGCGGCCGGGCTTACTGACTCTTTTTATCTCATTAATAACGGGCTGACCGACCTGGTCATATTTTAGTGCAATCCTGAGCAGCCCCTGCTTGCCGTCATCAATCCTGTCGAAATCCTTGATGTAACCTTCATTTTTTAGAACAACCGCTATGTTATCGCAAATTTTCGACGCCTTGACGGTTACCTGCTCATTGCTTATTCGCATAGCGTTGCGAATTTTCGTGAGCATATCGGCTATCGGGTCACTGCTCATAATTTTCTACCTTCAATCCTGCTGTTCACCAACTGGCTTTTTTTACGCCAGGTATCTTTCCTTCGTTGGCCAATTTCCTGAAACAAAGGCGGCAGATTTTGAACTTGCGATAAACTGCCCTGGCCCTTCCGCAAAGCTGACAACGCGTGTACTGCCTGACACGGAATTTCGGTTTTCTTTTCGCCTTGTTTTCCAGCGCCTTCGTTGACATCCATACGCTCCTGCTGTCCAAATCTTTAAGCCGACGCAGCTTTGAACGGCATTCCAAAAAGCGACAACATTCTTCTTGCCTCGCCGCCGGTCTTTGCCGTTGTTACAAAGGTTATGTTCATACCCTGCTGGGCCTCCACCTTTGCCGGATTGATTTCCGGAAAGACGGTCTGTTCCGACAGGCCCATCGAGTAATTACCTCTGCCGTCGAAGCTGTTAGGGTCAAGGCCTCGAAAGTCCCTGACGCGTGGGATTGCCAGGTTAATCAGCCGGTCCATAAACTCATACATTCTCACGCCGCGCAGAGTTACCTTAAGTCCAATCTCAACACCTTGGCGAAGCTTGAAATTGGAGACACTCTTTTTAGCTTTGATAACCACAGGTAGCTGAGCGGTAATCATCATTAAATCACTCTTGGCCAGCTCAAGGAATTTTTTGTCCTGCGTTGCCTTCCCTACGCCCATAGAAACAACTATTTTTTCAATCCGCGGGACAGCCATAGGACTGCTGTAGCCGAATTCCTTGGCTAATTCCGGAACTACCTTGGATTTATATAAATCTTTCAGCCGTGCCATTAAATACCAAACCTTCTATCCTTTGGCGCTCTTGCCATAGACGACCCTGCCGATTTCAGCCCCAGAGGTTGAAATTCGCTTTTTACCGCCGTCTTCTTCTATTCTGTATCGGACTCTGGTGCCTTTAGAGGTCTTCGGATTTACCGGCAGGACACTACTTATGTGGATTGGCTGCTCGACGTTAATCCGACCACCCTGAGGATTTTTGCGGGACTGCCGAACGTGCTTTTTGACCAAATTGTGACCCTGCACCACAACCTTGCCCTCTCTGGGCAGAACCCACAGCACCTTGCCGACAGTGCCTTTCTCGTCGCCGGCAATAATCTCAACCATATCACCTTTTTTAATATGCAGAGCCATTTTTTTTGCACCGCCTGTTGTGCGCTCAAGAATTCATACCACTTCACTTGCCAGTGAGATGATTTTCATATAGTTTTTCTCGCGAAGCTCGCGAGCAACCGCGCCGAAAATTCTGGTCCCTATCGGGTTGCCCTCATTATCTATCATCACAGCGGCGTTGCTGTCAAACCTCACATAACTGCCATCGGGTCGCTTAACGGGATATCTGGTGCGAATAACAACGCACTTATGCACCTTTTTGTCGTCTAATTGACAGGTCGGCAGCGACTTTTTTATCGCAACACAGAGAACATCCCCTATCGTGGCCGTGGCACGCGTGAACTTCCCATGCGCTCCGCTTCTTCCAAGCACTCTTATGCACAACGCCGACTTAACGCCTGAATTGTCGGCTATATCTAACATTGTTTCCTGCTGAATCATCTTTGGTGCCCGGTATCTTAGCTCACACCTCGACTGCTTTTTCAATAACCTTCAGAAGACGCCAGCTCTTGGTCTTGCTGTAGGGTCTGCACTCGGCAATTTCGACAAGGTCGCCGACGCCTGCTTTATTGTGCTCATCGTGAACGGCCACTTTGGTTCTACGTCTTATGTACTTTCCATATTTTGGATGCCTGACCGTGCGAGCAACGGTAACACTGATGGTTTTGTCGCTGCTCTTCTTTAATACCACGCCCGTTAAAGTTCTTATTTTTTCATCCTGCATATCAGACCCTATGGTCAATCCACCTTAGAGGAGGCAATGGTTTTTTCACGCAGCACCGTCTTAATTCTGGCGATATCACGCTTTGTGTTGACTATGGCCTTGGAGTTTTCCAGTTTCTCCGTAACCGCCTGCGTGCGCAAATCAAATATACGCCTCTCGAGTTCTTCCAGCTTGCTTTTAAGCTCATCGGTGCTAATTTCCCGATACTGTTTTGCTTCCATAACCAATAACCTTCTTTATCCGCCTATTGCGGACTTTCGCTTAACGAACCTGCACTTAATCGGCAGCTTGTGTGCCACCCTGGATAGCGCCAGTTTTGCGACGTCTTCGCTGACACCGCCCACCTCGAAGCAAATCTGCCCAGGCCTGACTCGTGCTATCCAGAACGCCGGCTCACCCTTGCCTTTACCCATCCTGGTTTCCAACGGCTTAGCCGACGCTGGCTGATGCGGAAATATCCGCAAATATACCTTGCCCTCACGATGCAGAAAATGCGTCGCCGCAACCCGTCCGGCCTCAATTGATTTGGCATTGACCCAGCTTGTCTCTAGTGCCTGCAGGCCGTATTCGCCAAACGCAACGAAGTTGCCCCTCATCGCGTTACCTTTCATTCTGCCGCGCTGGCTCTTACGATACTTAACTCTTTTCGGCATCAACGCCATTTCTCTAATCCTTACTCAAAAGCCAACCTTTATCTTCTCTCTGTTGTCTCTGTTCCGCCGGTTACAGGCGATGCCGGCCCAGCAGGGGCCTTGCTTTCTGGCCTGCCCCTTTCATCTTCAATCGGCCCTACGCCTGTATGTCTCGAAGGCCTGCGCCGTCGCGAGATTGGCTCGATTTCCTCGCCGAAGTAGCCCTTATAAATCCAGACCTTAATGCCAATCGTTCCGTAGGTTGTTACTGCCGTTGCCACACCGTAATCTACGTTGGCATTTAGTGTGTGCAGCGGAATGCTTCCGAGCTTCTGGGTTTCCTTGCGGGCCATTTCCGAGCCCGCCAGCCGTCCACCACAGATAATCTTAACGCCTTTGGCGCCTGCGTTCATAGCAGATTCGCAATACTGTTTCATTGTTCGCCTGTATGATGCACGCTTAATTAACTGCTCGGCAAGTGCCTCGGCGACCAAAGTAGCATTGAGGTCAGGGTCTTTTATCTCTATAACATTAACGGTAACGGTTCGACCGGTTATTCGCTCAAGCTCCTCCCGCAGTTTATCAACTTCGCCGCCCCGAGGCCCTATGACCACGCCGGGCCGTGCGCTGTGCATAGTAACCTTTACCTCGTTACGTGTGCGAGTTATCTCAACCTTTGCTACGGCGCCCTTGGGAACGCTGCGGTTAAATTTCCTGTCGATAAACTGGCGGATTTTCTGGTCCTCAACGAGAAAGTCGCCATACGTGGCTTTGTTGGGAGCGAACCAGGTGCTCTGCCATCCTAATGTTATCCCTGTTCTAAAACCTATTGGTGAACATTTCTGTCCCATAATATTCTATCTGATGTCTGGCTTCTATTTTTCCCTTCCTGGTTATATCTGCGTTACTGTTATGTGTATATGGCAGGCCCTCTGACGAATAGGATACGCCTTGCCTCTGTCCTTTGGAATCCACCTTTTAGTGCCGACTCGCACCCCTGCATCATCAACGCGGGCCTGGCTGACATATAGATTATCTACGTCGGCCTGCTGCTCATCGGCATCCGCCACGGCGCTTCTCAAAATCTTATCAATCATCGACGCAGCACGTTTTCTCGTGAACTTCAAGATGTCTAAGGCATCCTGGACGGGCCTGCCGACCACCAATTGTGTAACCAATTGAGCTTTGCGGGGCGAAATCGGAGCGTAGCGATAAGATGAGCACCAATCGGCTACATCATTTGCATTAACAGCTAATGCTGCCGCTATGCGACGAATATCTTCCCTTCGCGGCCTGGGCTTAAAGAGGCCATTTTTCCAATTCTTGACAGCGGCCATTGCAGCTTTCTTGTCAAGACCGGGCCTGATAAGCTGGCCGGCGACCTGTTCGACGCTCACCTGCTTCTGCCGGCAAAACTCTCTTAACTTAGTAACACTCAACATAACAATCTCATACCCCGTATCTGACGCCGTCCTACGCCGCTCAGCCGACTATGTTACTACCTCAATCTTTCTGGTTGAGTGGCCCTTGAATGTCCGCGTGAGCGAGAACTCACCGAGCTTATGACCCACCATATCCTCGGTAATAAAAACCTTATTGAATATCTTGCCGTTATGCACCATAAACGTAAAACCCACAAACTCGGGGATTATCGTGCAACGCCTTGCCCAGGTTTTTATCGGCTCACGCGAGCCGGAAGAAGACTGCTTATTGACCTTGATAATCACCTTCTCATCAATGTATGGCCCTTTTTTAAGAGATCTTCCCATTTACTTACTCAATCCTAAAAAGCTTAACAGCTATCTTATTTTTCGTTACACGACAACTTCTTTTAGCCGTTTGCTCCTGCGTCTGCGAATAATTCTCTTGTTGCTCACTTTCCGCGGATTTCTGGTCTTTCCGCCTTTTGCCAGCACGCCTGTGGGTGAGCAAGGATGTCTGCCGCCGTTTGACCTGCCTTCTCCGCCGCCCATCGGATGAGAGACGGGGTTCTGTGCCTTGCCCCTTACGTGTGGTCTGCGGCCTAAATGGCGTGTTCGCCCGGCCTTGCCAATCCTGACATTCTGGTCGTCAGGGTTGCTGAGCTGACCAAT
>CAZKOQ010000002.1:0-31272 GCA_964554425.1 uncultured Pirellulales bacterium
TCGGCTTTTGCCAGCGAGAAGGTATCGAGCCGATTGGTTGACTGGCTGCCCAACAGACCGCTGACGCACTCTGATGGGTCAAGAATTATGGAACTCAGTCCAATCTTGTCCGTTGATTCGACCAGTATCGCCCTGTCTATGACGTTGCGCAGCTCCCGGACATTGCCGGGCCAATTGTGCTGTTCCAATGCCTCAATAGCGAACTTTGTGAATGAGGTTATTTTGCTGCGCTTCTCCGGAAATATGGTCGATGTCATAAGAAAATACTGCGCTAATAGCTGAATATCATCTTTTCGCTCAGGCGCTCTGAGTGGAGCGATGGTAATGGGACTGACATTGATGCGGTAATAAAGGTCGCGTCGAAAGCGATTGGCCTGTGTTTCCTGCTGGAGATTGCGGTTGCTTGAGATTATTATCGTGGCGTTACATTCAATATCTTTTATTCCACCAACCTTTCGGAACACCCTTTCCTGCAGGACGCGAAGGAGCTTTGCCTGGAGTTCTAAGGGCATTTCACTAATTTCATCTAATAGGAGGGTTCCTAAGCCAGCGAGCTCTAAAAGCCCCATTTTTTCGTGGTCGGCACCTGTGAAAGCGCCTTTGACGTGCCCAAAAAGCTCGCTTTCCAGCAAGCTGGCAGTCAGGGCGGCGCAATTTACCGCCACAAAAGGTCCTCGCTGGTGTCTTAGAAAATGCAGAGCTTTTGCCGCCGGCTCTTTACCGGTGCCTGTCTCGCCGACGATTAAGATTGGATTGCATCTGCTGCTGGCAATGAGCTTAATCATTTTAAGTGTATTGACGATTGCTTTGCTGCGGCCAACAATGGGGACATAGGAAGCATAGTCTTCAGCGAAAAAATGTCCGATGTCTTCTTGTGTATCAAGGGAAGGAAAGCCGTTTTCTATTCGGCTGACGATTTGTTCTAATCGGCTGTAATCTTCACTTCCCTGCAAATACTCATACGCGCCCATTCTAATGAAATCGCCCGCTGTGCCGATGTCACCATTTCCATCGCCGACCACTACGATAGGGGCAATATGCGAGTTTTTATTTGCCGCCTGCGCAAGCTCGCAGACAAAATTTGGACCAAATCTATTGTCGAGGAGGATTAAGCTGGGGTTGGCTGTTCCGATAAGATCAGAGGCGTCACCTAAGTTATCTGCGACAAATACTTCCCGACTAACGCGGCGGGCCAACTGGTGAAGCTCGGGTTCTTTGCCTACTACAAGAATTCGTGACAAAGTCATCTCGTTTTAACCATAGGTGTTGTCCCCCACTGTGCTGTTTAGTATTTTACAGCTACGCCACTATCGGAAAGTGGATAAGTTATACCCATAATCGACCGGATACTCAAGACAACTTTAATTCTTTTATGGGACTGGCCAATAATGTTACCGGAGAAATGTTACTGCTACTCAAAAATGTTATAGGACATCTTCGTGTTACCAAGAATACAATTAGGTAGAAGACCAAAAAGAGCGATAACACTGCGTCATTTCTTATGGGACTTCTTGATGACAGGAGTTCCGGCTTAAGATAGAGACAAAGTCCACGAGCACAGGGTTTGGATTAGGTGACAGAAAAAATTTCTTTCGTAACAGGAAAATTTATCCTATTACCAGCCGGTTTTCATATAGATGTAATTATCAGGGTTTCATTTTAATCTTCGCTAATCTTTGCAGCACCAAGAAGTTATCTGCGAGTGAACCACATAGGGGTCCTGTGTGGCACGCTGCTTGCTGAGTTAGCACTTCAGAAAAATCTCGCTCAACTTTTCGGTTTGAAAGAAATTTGGAAGACCTTATGGACGCAGTATCGACAGCATACACAGCCAGTAAAATCCAGATGGATTATATGAAACTTCTGATAACTCAACTGCAAAATCAGAATCCACTGGAACCGCTGGACAATAACGAAATGGCCATGCAGCTGGCACAATTCTCGCAATTGGCCCAGCTCGAGTCAATGAACACAAGTTTTGCCCAGGTTCTTTCTACGCTCCAGCGATCTTATGGCAATTCACTGATAGGCAAAAATGTCGAATTCATTACGGAAACAGAGACAGGCGAAACAACTACCACGAGCGGAATAGTTGACCGAGTTTACAACGACGTCGATGGAGAAATCTTTTTGACGGTAGGTGACTACACACTCAATTTGCAGGATGTGATATCGGTTAAAGAATAATTGAACCGGCATTGTCGGTAAGGAGAAACGAAAATGAGTTTTGCATTGTCATCCGGAGTTACAGGTCTGCAGGCCCATCAGAAAATGTTAGACATAGCGGGCAACAACCTGGCAAATGTCAACACCACGGCATTTAAGGCGAGCAGAATAACCTTCTCAGAGCTACTCAGTGAGAACATAAAAAAGGCCTCTCAGCCCACATCCAGCGTTGGCGGCACCAATCCTCAACAGATGGGAAGCGGTGTCGGCATAAGCGGCATAGGCCCCAATATGGCACAGGGCAACATCGTCAATACGGGTAATCCTCTCGATTTAGCTATAGAAGGTGAGGGCTACTTCGTATTGAACGACGGTGAGCAGAACGTTTACACGCGTGCAGGCACTTTCGGTGTCGATGCAGCTTCGAACCTGGTGGACCCAAACACCGGCTATCATGTTCAGCGCATCGGCTCAGAGGGCGAGGTAGAGGGCTTCCAGATTCCCGGCATTAGTGACCTCCACATTCCTTATGACGTTGCTATCCCTGCAAAAGCTACATCCGAGATAGTCGTCGCCGGCAACTTGAGCTCTGATGAAACATATTCCAGCCCTCAATCGCAAGTGATTTCCTCGAACCTGTCTTACACCCATGACAACGGCACAGCCGCTACAACGACCAGCGAGATAGACCAGTTTGACCAATTCAGCGGCGGCGGCGAAAGCGATGGACAGTTAAGTGCCGGCCAGTCGGGAACAATTACAATTTCCGGATACAATCCGGATGGGACCGTCTTGAGCAGCGGTCTGACATTTACGGTTAATCCCGATACTACATTTGGCGACCTCATCGACCATCTGAACAATAACGTCCTTACTGACGCAACAGCATCTCTTGTCAACGGCCGAATCCGGATAACCGACAACCAGGGCGGTTACAGCAAAACAGACATCGCTCTCTCATACTCCGGCGACGGTCAACTAACAATGCCCGGGTATTTTGAAATTACCGCTGTCGGCGGCGAGGAAGTCAAGAATATCAATATTGCGACATACGACTCACAGGGAGGTAAGCATATTCTGTCGGGCGCCTTTGTCAGGACAAATAATGCCAATACCTGGGATATGGTGCTGACGACAATCAGCGGCAATATCCAACAAATAACTATGGAAAATAGACGCATCGAAGGTATAACTTTTGACCCCAGCGATGGCTCTTATACCGGTTTGAGCGGTTCCGATTTGGATCAGTTTGCGATAACGTTTGCACACGATGTATCGAATCCACAGATTCTCCAGTTAAATTTTGGCACGCCGGGCGAACTGGACGGTTTGACCCAGTTTGCCGGCAACTCGACGGCGGTGGCAAAAGAACAAGATGGTTACGGAGCGGGTCGGCTTGCCTCTGTATCAGTAAATAATGAAGGCATAATCATTGGTGCGTTCTCCAACGGCATCAAGAAGAATATTGCTACGGCAGAAATCGCCCTGTTCCAGAATACGGCAGGTCTTGAGAGCATCGGCGGCGGCTTTTTTATACCGTCTGCAAACTCCGGTGAATCGGTGGCTACGCAGGCCAGGACCGGCGGCGCAGGGACGATTCACGGCGGTTCGCTGGAAAAGTCTAATGCCGATGTGGCAACCGAGTTTGTCAATATGATTCAGGCCCAGAACGGCTTTCAGGCGAACGCAAGAACCATCCGAGTCGCCAATGAGATTCTAAGAGAGCTGAGCGACCTCATCAGATAACAGCTAAGGTTTTTGGTTTTACCACAACCGGAATTGCAGCGTCGCGGTTTGAAGGTATAAGATGACGGCAGCATACGCAATCACAGCATTTTTGAATGTTACGGTGTTGGCTCTTACAGCATTGCAGCGACTAAGGGCTATGGGCAGCCGCCTGGGGACAAACTTCGGCGAAGGCGGAGGATTTGTTCTTGCCGCTCTGATTGCCATAGCCGTTCTAACAACAGCACTTCTGGTGACCAGTTACATTCGAATAAAGCGGCAGCGCAGCAGCAAGAGCCGGTTATTCGCCGAATACGCCCAAAAAACCGGGCTAAGTCAGCACGAGTCAAAAATTTTGTTTGCAGTAGCACGTCAAGCAGGGATCAAACAAGGCGAAGCAATTTTTACTATGGCCGATGCCTTTGACCGCGGAGCTGTTAAGATTGTGGAGCAGGATTCTGCAAAAGACGTGGCAGAAAAAGGCGAGCGGTTAAAGGCCGAGCTGTCTTCTCTTCGCGAGAAGCTGGGCTTTCAGAAAAAAACACCCACCGCAGTAGGTTCTCCGACAAAAACAAGACGGCTCAGCAGCAAGCAGATTCCCGTTGGCAAAAAGCTCCACATAACGCGCCGCAAAACCCGTAACCTGTCAGACATCGAGGCAACCGTTATCAAAAACGACGATATGGCACTTGTCGTCAAGCTGGAGACGCGGGTGGATACTGTGCGTGGTGAGCTGTGGCGGGTGAGATATTACTTTGGCGCCTCGGTCTGGGAGTTCGACAGCTCCGTAGTCAGCTTTGAAGGTGACGTTCTGGTTCTAAATCACAGCGATGAGGTGCGTTTTATCAACCGTCGCCGTTTTTTGCGAGTCCCCGTCAACAAGCCCGCTTACGTAGCGAGATTTCCGTTTGCACGGACGATGCTAAATGATGATGTAACAAAAGCCGGTTTTGAAACGGGAACAAGGGCGACTGGAGCTGGCGGTAGTTCCCTTCGACTTGGTTCGGCTTCGCTCACCACAGGTCGCTCAGGGCAGGTTTGGGGGCCGCCGGAGTTTGTTCCAAGTGTTGTTACCGAGCTGGCCGGCCCCGGCCTACGCATCGACGTTCCTCTGGACGTGAAAACGGGAGAAAGAGTGCTGGTGGTATTAAAGCTGGATGGACAGGAGGGTCCTGACTCGGCCTCACACAAAGGCGGCAAAGCGACCAGAATAGTGGAAGACATCGGCGAAGTCAGGCACGTCAAGCCAATCGAAAACGGCTTCTCAATAGCAGTGGAGCTGACCGGCCTGAGTGATATGGATGTCAACGAGCTTATTCGCGCCACCAACGCAGCTTCTTTGATGACTAAAGCTGAAACTACAGATGCCTCGACCTCTGGCGGTGACCAGGTCAAGGAGACAGGCGTTACAGAATTTGCCACTACTTGAGGACTTTAGAATGGCAGACACTATTGCCCAGATTAGTTCGAGCATCAACGCGTTGACGCAAGAATTTGACATAATCGCCCACAATCTGGCCAACGTCAGCACGGTTGGATATAAACGCAGATGCAATGCTTTTTCAAATTCGTTAGCTGCACAACAGGGTAGTGGAAGCGAAGACTCTTCCGGCACCATTACGTTAAATTCCGCTCTCGACTTCTCTCAGGGTAATCTCGTTGAGACGGGGCGACCTCTGGATTTTGCTCTATATGGCAAGGGGTTTTTCGTAATTGAAACACCTCAAGGCCCCATTTACACCCGCAACGGCGTATTTCAAACGAACCAGAACGGCCAGGTAGTAGATTGCCAGGGACGGCTTGCGGCGGGTGATGCCGGACCTATCACGATACCGGGCAACACGGCGATGTCGCAATTGAGTGTCTCAGCCGAGGGAAGGATTCGCGCCGGTGACATAGACATTGGAAAATTCAGGATAGTCGATTTTGGGGACGACAAAAGCAAACTTGTCCCCATCGGCGAAAATTGTTACCGGATGCCTGACCCGGAAGTAAGAGCGGTCCCAGCCGAGCGTGTAATCGTAAAGAACGGCTACCAGGAGGCCTCCAACGTAAAACTCATTGACGAGCTGGTGGATATGATAATGGTTTCCCGGCTTTACGAAGCAAATATGAAATTCGTAACGGCCCAGAAAGAGGCATCCAACAGTATGACCAGCGTCGCTATGGGCTAATTAGTTCGTAGTTCGTGGCTCGTGGTTAGTGGTTAGTGGCTCGTGGTTAGTGGTTCGTGGTTCGTGGTTTGTGGTTCGTTGACAATAAGCGATGAAGTGAGCACGGTTTGAGAAGGAGAATAAAGTTATGCTAAGAGCGTTTTCCACTGCGGCCACCGGAATGACAGGCCAGCAAATGATGGTGGATGTTATTGCGAACAATCTTGCCAACATCAACACCACCGGTTTCAAGCGCAGCCAGATAAACTTTCAGGACCTGCTTTATATTAAGATGCAAGAGCCGGGCACAGAAGTAGCTTCAGGCATAATATCACCTGGCGGTCTGGAAATAGGCAGCGGCGTCCGTGCTGCCTCGACAATAAAGGTCTTTACAGCCGGCGAACTTCAAAACACTAATCGGCCTCTTGATGCAGCTATATTGGGTGAGGGATTTTTACAGGTTACGCTGCCAAACGGCGACACACAATATACTCGCGACGGCACGCTGCAAACAAACGCTGACGGCCAGCTCGTTACAACAACCGGATACGTTATCGAGCCGGCTATTACCATTCCGACAGACGCCGTCTCAATAAGCATTGAAAAAAACGGCGGCGTCAATGTTACCGATTCGGCTGGAACTCAGTCTGTCGTGGGGAATATTCAACTGGCGCGATTTCCAAATCCGGCGGGTCTTTCCAGTGAAGGCGACAACCTGCTGGCAGAAACCGAAGCGAGCGGGACACCTACAATGGGCACTCCGGGCGAAAATGGCTTCGGCACCATCCTTGCAGGATTTTTAGAGAAATCCAATGTCCAAATGATAACCGAACTGGTCAACCTTATAACCGCCCAGCGGGCATACGAGATAAACTCGCGTGCGATAAAGGCAGGCGACGATATGCTTCGAACAGCCAACAATATCGTTACTTAAGGACCTGTTATGAATAGTAGGCCGACCGGCGTTATTGTGACGGTGATTCTCCTGATAGCGGTGCAACTATGCCCGGTATCGGTGGTTCAGTCAGCCGATGGGACAAAGGAAGATGGCGCTGTGCTGATTTATCTGCCACGGGAGGTTACCTCCAAAGATGAATGCTTGCTGCTTGGCCAGGTCGGTCTTATTCGGGGCAGCGAGGCGATTGTATCCAAGATAAGCCAGATTCCTATTGGCCGCTTTTCGGTCCCGGGTCAGGAACTTGTCATTGACAGGCAAATGGTCTTAAGCAGATTGGCTTGCAGCACAGCCCCATCAGTGAAAGTTACACTGCTTGGCGCAGAAAAAGTGAAAGTAAAACAGCAGCAGCAGGTCATCAAAGGAAGTGAGCTCGTGGACCGTGCAAGTGCATTTCTTAAAGCCAACCCCCCCGCTGCTTCCATCTACCATTTGGAGCCACTCGCAGTGCCGCAGGATTTTGCTGTGCCCGGCGAGGGCAAGACCATAGAGCTGCGCCCGCGTTCGGGCCAGATCTCCACGGGAAATTGTGCTAAAGTCCAGATTGCTATCTTGCAGGAAGGCAAACAGATTGGGCTGCGTGAAGTTACATTCCGCCTAAAGTATAGTTGTCGTAAGGCAGTTGCCATTGCGGACATTCCCGCGGGCGCGGTTATAAATTCTGAAAACGTCAAGATTGAAAATGCCGTCTCAAACCAACCGCAATCCACAGATTGGAAGTCCCCTTTCGGTCTTGTTGCCAAACGTCATCTGCCAGCAGGCACTATCATTAGCTCGTCTGCGGCGGGTCCCGCTGCTCGGCCACTTGTCGTTGAGCGCAACCAAAGCGTTATCATCCGAATCGAAAGGCCGGGCCTTATTGTTACAGCCGTCGGCAGGACACTCGAAGAAGGCCGAGCAGGCGAACACATAAAAGTCCGAAACGCGGACTCACAAAGAATAATACTGGCCCGCATCAATGAAGATGGGACCGTTGAGCCGGTTCTATGACCACTTTGATTTTGACGAAATTGCAAAACCAAATTAAGGGAGAAGCAATGAATAAGAGAATGTTGATGTTTGTTATAGCGGCAACCGTACTCTGGCCTGCCGCTTGCTCACAGGCGGACTCTATCTGGGCCAAAAGAGGCAAGAATACAAAGGTCCTCTATGCCGACGATGTCGCCCGCCGGATAGGTGATGTTTTGACTATCAAAATCACCGAGGACAGCAAGGTTGACAACAAAGCCGACCGCAACCTCAAAAAGGAGGTCGGACGCTCAACAACCTTTGACGGCGAGCTTGGCATCACAACGCCGAATCATAATCTCGTGCCTCGTATGCCCGGCTTCACTATGGAGGCAGAAACAAAAAACGAGCTAAAAAGCAAAGCCGACTACAAGGACGAGCGGAAGTTCGTTGACAGGATAACCGTAGTGGTGGTTGACATACTTCCAAATCGTAACCTTGTCGTTATGGGCACACGCAGCCGGATTATCGGCGGCGATAATCAGGTAATCGAGGCAAGCGGGATTGTGCGGCCCAGCGACATCACCTTTGACAACTCGGTTAAAAGCGAACAGGTGGCCGATTTTCACCTTGTAGTCAGAAACAGCGGCGTATCCACGCCATATACAAAGTCCGGCTGGCTCGCCGGAATATTCGATATTCTTTGCCCATTTTAGTTGTGCGATAAGTCTATTTATTCCTGGTGATTATCTATGAAAACTCGTTTGAACCTGTCGTTAAACTTTCGGCGGGGTTTTTTGTGTCTTGCAACGTCATTGGTGATTTTGCTAAGCCGGTCCCAAGCCGGCCTATGTGAGCGGATAAAAGACATTGTCGATATTCAGGGCGTCCGAAGTAACCCGCTGCGAGGAATTGGGCTGGTCATCGGCCTGTCCAGCACAGGCGATACCACATTGCTTTCGCGGCAAATGCTCACCAACGTCCTCAGAGATTCAGGTATAGTTCTCACTCCTGCCGACTTGACCAGCGGCAATGTCGCAGTCGTTATTGTTACTGCCGAGCTGGGGCCTTTTGCACGCGAGGGCTCTCGACTCGATGCCGATGTCTCCGCCATAGGAGACACCAAAAGTCTCCAGGGGGGGATGCTTTTGCCGACACCACTGGAAGGACTTGACGGCCAGGTTTATGCCGTCGCCCAGGGAGGGATTTCAATAGGCGGCTGGACAGCAGCCGGCGAAAAGGCCTCAATCACAAAAAATCACCAAACAGTCGGCCGAATCCCCGATGGCGCTATAGTCGAAAAAGAAGAAATAGCCACGTTCGTGGAAAGTATCGGCAAACACAGATTCATTACGCTCAACCTGCGCAACAGTGACTTTTCCACCGCGCAGCGAATCAGCACAGCCATCAACCAGGAGCACAACTGTTCCGCTGTGGTTGTCGATGCCGGCACAATCAAAGTTCAAATTCCCGACGAGGTCAACCAGCCGGGGATAGCCGGATTTGTCGATGATATTACAAAGCATCAAGTCAAGGTGGATGTCCCTGCAGTGGTGGTTATAAACGAGCGAACCGGAACAATTGTGGTCGGTGAAAACGTCGGCATATCGGCAGTAGCAATATCCCAGGGCAGTCTCGTTGTAAAAATCAAGGAAACCGAAATCGTATCCCAGCCGATTGCTCCATTCTCCGATTCCGGCACGACCGAAAAAGTCCCTGAAACAATCATAGGGGTCGAGGAGAAAGAGGGCTATCTGATTCCTGTCTCGAAGGCAGTAACGGTCTCGGAGCTTTCGAAAACCCTCAACGCCATAGGAGCAACGCCGAGAGACCTGATAGCAATATTTAACGCCCTCAAAAAGGCGGGCGCCCTTCAGGCAAAGTTAGTAATAATGTAGGAGCCGTTATGGACGAAACTAAATTGATACTGACCCAGCCGGTCCTGCCGCCTGTTCCTCTCTACGGAACAAGCCAGCTACCTCTTTGCAGGAAGTCAGCAACCGCAAACAACGCCGAAATTAACGGCGTCTCAGAAAAGGAAGGAAAGCAGATAGCCAAGGATTTTGAATCGGTTCTGCTGCATAAGCTGGTCGATGAAATGAAGAACACAATTGGCGGGTGGGGCTTTGAAGAAGATGGCCCTTGCGAGCAGGTTCAAGGAATTTTCTGGTTATATCTTGCCCGCGAGGCGGCTAATAACGGCGGCATCGGTCTGTGGAAAGACATTTACAAATTTCTAACCGGCACCCGGCAGACCAGCGGAGCAACAAACTCTGTGGATGGGAATATATGAATCCGACAACAGCTGGCATAGAAGATAAAGTCGAGCGGTTTCTTGATATTCTCGGCACCGACATCGAACATGTAAAGAAAAGCATATCTCGCATAGATGAGCTTCGCGCCTTTGTTATCAAGCGTGACGATGCCGCTCTAAGCCGGCTACTTGAAAACATTCACGCAGAATCGGACGACTACAAAACACACGAGCTAATTCGTCGGAAAATGCGGGAAGAATTGGCGGCTGCGCTCGACTGCAATCCCGAACAGGTAACTTTGACGGTGCTGCAAACCGTTCTACAGGGCGAAACAGCAAGCCGGGCAGCCCGGACAAGGGCGACGCTGGCCTCGCTTATGAACGAACTTAGAAAAGAGTATTTGAGCACCACTTTGCTTTTGTCGGATTGTGCCGGATTTAACAAATTGCTTCTAAGGAGCATTTTCGCCCTTGGAAAGACAGGAACAGTGACGTATAGCTCTAAAGGTTCACCGAAAGAACACTCAGAAACAGCTTTTCTAAACTTGCAGTTATAAGAAAATTGTGCTCTAAGCAGGGCTGACAGATGCAGGATTTCTCCATAGGAATTAGCGGCCTTAATGCTGCTCAAAAGGCGCTTGATGTAATCGGCAATAACGTCGCCAATGCCGCCACTGAAGGTTACCACCGCCAGAGAATAAATCTCACACCTGCATATTCAACGCAGCTCGGGGGCATTTTTTTAGGTGGCGGCGTTGAGACCGCCGGTGTCGTCAGAATAATAGACAATCTTCTGGAGCGGGAAATTTTACATCAACAATCATCACTCGAGCAGGTCTCGCGTGAACTGGTTATGCTCCAAACGGTCGAGAGCGCTTTCGGCGAGCTTTCGTCGGGCGGCACTTTAAGTGTCGCTATTGACGAATTCTTCAATGCCCTGCAAGACCTTTGTGCGCATCCTAACGAGACCATCTGGCAAAGCCAGGTTACAACCGCCGCTGAAACTATGGCAGGCCAGTTTAGAACATCAGGAGAATTTCTGACCACGCTGAAATCCCAGGTTACATTGGAAGCCGAAAGCGTTGTCAAGCAGACCAATATGCTCATAAGCCAGATTGCCGAACTCAATGACAAGATTGAAAGGATGGAAATAACCGGCGGACAGGCCAACAACTTGCGCGACCAGAGAGACCAGTGCATAACGTCCCTGTCAAAACTGATTGCTGTTGAGACCTCAACAAGAGAGTATGGCGTGGTTGATGTCTGTGCCGCCGGGATACCTGTGGTGATGGGTAGCTGTCCTATCGAACTGGAGGTTGGGATGGCCGAGGACGGCAAGCTCGGTATTACCGTTGCGGGCGCTTACAGCTATACGACAAATGTCCAGGGCGGCCAGCTCGGCGCTTTGGTTACATTACGAAACGAAACTCTGGACGGCATTAGCGACTCTCTCGATTCTTTGGCCGGTGCAATAATTGAGCAGATAAACCGCTACCACGTTCAGGGCACAGGCCCACAGGGCTCGTTCACTGAGCTGACCGGCTGGGCAGCGTCCAGCCAGAATCTGGCGGACTTTGAGCCACCAATAACAGACGGCAAGATATATATAAGAGTTACCAACACAAGCACCGGCCAAATAACACGCCAGGAAATTGATGTTGACGCGTCCTCGGATTCACTGGCAACAATCGCATCTAAAATTGACGCTATTGACGGGCTGACGGCTTCGGTGGTTTCCTCAAAGCTACAAATTCTCTCTGATGAAAACTATAAATTTGATTTTTTGCCTGCTGTTTTGCCTGCGCCAACCGCAACAAATTTTACAGGGGCAACGCCTCCGACTATATCCATATCGGGTATCTATACAGGAAACGAGAACCAGACCTTTCGATTCACGGTGATAGGCAGCGGTTCAGTAGGGAACGGCTCTTTACGGCTCGAAGTAAGAAATGGTTATGACGAGGTGATAGCCACTTTGAATGTCGGCTCAGGATACGCCGCCGGCGACAAGCTCGATGCAGGAGACGGAATCAAGGTATCCGTGAGCACCGGCGACTTAGCGGATGGCGACACTTTTGAAATTGACGTTTTCGCCGGCACTGATACATCGGGATTGTTGTCTGCGGCCGGTATGAATACTTTTTTTTCGGGCAGCAGTGCTGCGGATATATCGGTTTGTTCGGACATAGAGAATTCGCTTGACCGTATTGCGACCGCACTCGGCGGCGATATGGCAGATAACGCCAATATCCTGCGAATGGCCGGCCTGCGGAACGAGACAGTGACATCTCTAAATGCTATGACGCCTGCAGAGTTCTTTCGCCAGATGGTCACGGAAATCGGCCAGCAAACATCTGTCAAGCAAATGAGGCAGGATAACATTGAAGCAATGGTCCAAAACCTCACCAACCAGCAAAGCGAAATAAGCAGCGTTGACATCAACGAAGAGGCAGCGCAAATGCTTGTCTTCGAGCAGATGTTTCAGGCAATGGCTAAATACCTCAGCACCATTAAGGAGTCGATTTCGACTCTAATGGAGATGCTGTAGCTATCGTGGTTTGTTTTGGGAACTTTCTATGAGCAACATCACAACAAGTATTTTCAGCAATACCAACTACGCCTTGCATTTGCACGCCGAAGCGCTGGCTCGTCTTCAGGAGCAGGTCTCAACAGGAGCGAAAGTTAATCGCGTCTCAGACGCACCATCTGCCGCCTACAATATCTTAACCTTGAATTCTCAGGGAAGGTCGCTGCAAAATTATTTAGACAGTATCTCTGAGCTAACAGGCAACCTGGAGTTCTGCTCCACAGTTACTCACGATATCGGCTCATACCTTCTGGAAACCAAATTACGTATAAGCCAAGTCGCAAGCGGCACATACGACCAGCAGTCGCGAGAAAGGGCCGCTGATGCCATTAACGATATACTGGAGCAGATAGTGTGTCTTGCCAACAGTAAATATATGAACCAATATATCTTCGGCGGGGCCAACACCACATCGGCACCTTATGTCGTCGAGCGCACCGACGGAGAAATTACCCGAGTTACTTACCAGGGAAGCACCGATAGCCGGGATATCGAGATAACCCCGGGACTGAAGATGTCGGCTTTCTATGTCGGCGACGATATATTTTGCTCCGATGACCGCGGCGACCCGGTCTTTAGCGGCACTACCGGCGCCAAGCCAGGCACAGGGACATCCAACGTCCAGGGCGACGTCTGGCTGACAGTAACTCAGGATGGCACTAATTTCAGACTCTCTATCGACGATGGAGCGAGCTATGTTACCGTGCCGAGCGGCGGCGACTTAAACCAGGCGGTGACGGATTCACGAACAGGCAGGGTCCTTTATGTTGACTCTACCGCAATAACTGCTACCGGCGTTGACCTTGTCCGCGTCCCCGGAACGTATGACGTATTCAATACACTTATCGGGATACGTGACATATTGAAAAATAAAAGAGAGCTTTCCGATGCCCAATTCCGGCAGATTCAAGGTTACTGTATGAGCTCTCTTGAAGAGGCAAGCAACCTTCTGGTTCAAGACTCCGTAACAATTGGCTCGCGAATAGGATTCTTAGACGACCTTAAAGAAAACATTGAAGGACTAAAATACAACACTGAGGACCAGGCAGCCAGCTTACAAGAGGCCGACATCGCCCAGCTTGCCATCGACATCTCCCGCCGTCAGGTCCTATATCAGGCATCGCTGTCGATAGCAGCAAAAATTATGTCTATGTCACTGCTGGATTTTCTCTGATAGCGCTGCAAGAGAATGAGTCCGTTGGAAATTCGGATGCAGGTGTGTCTGATATTTGAACAACTCTGAATTTTGATATTGCGTAATTGCAGATACAAACGTCTTTTGAACAACGGCACAGGATTTGCGGCATATTGGCTGTAAGATTTTGCAGGGAAGCTCACAGAAACAGATATGTTAAAAATGGCAAAAGTAAATTGGGATTCAAATAAATGATGCCTGAGGTAAGCTGCCTTCACCAGAGGGAGAATGTTTTTTTTGCCGGTCCTGATTGTTACCGGAGAGGTCTTGAGTTAGCCGAAACCGGCAAGTATCAGGAAGCCCTCGCTTACTTTCAGTCGCACCTTCGCACGAGGCCTGATGATGCACAGGCGCTGAACGACACCGGCGCGATTCTTCACTGCTTGGGCCGTTCGGATGAAGCCATAAACCACCTCATCAAAGCCCACACCTTAAAACCCGATAGCGCCGAAATAATCTGGAACCTGGCAGAGGCATATATAGCCGCCAGCCGACCTGCTGAAGCAATGCAGCTTATTGACGATATGGAACGAATGGGCATATTGAATGCCGACCTGCTCAACAGAACCGCCAACGCATTCCTCAAGCAGGACAACAGGGCAGGCACAATCGAAATGCTACTTCAATCGCTGAGAATTTCTCCCCAGCAACGAATCCTGGAGCCGATGCTGCAAGTAATTCGTTCCAAGAGGCCCAAAGTGGCCTTCTTCTGCGGCGGCGACGGGGCCGGATTCCTCGACCAAATCGCTGAATTCATAAAACAGCGATTCGAGGTGCGAACTTTTAGCGGGCACACAGAGAAGGAACTTTATGAGCTAATGAAATGGAGCAATATCTCCTGGTTTGAGTGGTGCACCGATATGGCCGTCCTGGCATCCAGGATGCCTAAGATTTGCAAAAATATTATCCGTCTGCACCGCTACGAGGCATACGAGCAATGGCCGAGGCAAATCAACTGGTCCAATATCGATGTCCTTATCACCGTCGGAAACAGCTTTATCAAGAATACACTTTTGCACAGTGTCCCTGAGCTGGAAAGCCGAACATCCGTAGTTACCATCCCTAACGGCGTGAACCTGGAAAAATTTCCGTTCACAGACCGTCCGCGCGGCAAAAACATCGCCTTTGTAGCCAATCTGAGAATGGTAAAGAACCCGGCGTTCGTTTTGCAGAGTATGCAGAAGCTGCATTACATCGACCCCGGCTACCATTTATTTTTTGCAGGAGCTTTTCAAGACGGCGCACTCGAGCAGTATCTAAGGCATATCGTCGGTGCCCTTGACCTTCGCGATGTGGTATTTTTCGACGGCTGGCAGCAGGATGTCAAATCCTGGCTTAATGACAAACACTATATTGTCTCGACCAGCATTATCGAAAGCCAGGGTATGGGATTGCTGGAGGCGATGGCGTGCGGCCTGAAACCTGTAATTCATAACTTTCCAGGCGCAGACCAGATGTTTCCATCCGAGTTTTTATTCAATATCTCCGAACAATTCTGCAGCCAGATTCTCTCCGATAGTTACGAGCCCAGAAGGTATCGCAAATTTGTTGAGGAGCATTACTCGCTGCGAAACCAACTGAAAAAAATAAATGATATTTTTGTGCGGCTCGAAACCGAAATCGACTCAAGTCACAATCGGTCTTCATTTTCCAATAGTTTACAGGCCGACCGCTCTGAAGCATTTAGCTTCTCAGCAAAATGTCCTGTGAGACCCCCGATAGAGGAGAGAGTCCAACTGTTAACTGAAAGGGCAATATAGGATACCCGTAATGTCAGGTAACACTAATAAAAATGCCGGGCCGCTTGTCAGCGTTGTTATTGCGACCTTCAACCGGCCCAGATACCTGTCGGAGGCATTGGCAAGCGTTTTGCGCCAGACATACACAAATCTCGAAGTCATTGTGGTCAATGACGGCGGTCAGGATGTAAGCGATGAGGTCAATTCACCGGGTGACGAGCGTGTTACATTGGTCAATAGAAAAGAAAACCGAGGCAAGGCCTTTTCGCTCAACCAGGCATTGACGCGGGCGACAGGCAAATACATTGCCTACCTTGATGACGATGACTTATATTATCCCAATCATATCGAGACACTTGTCAACGCGCTGGAAACGCGAACTGACTACCAGGTTGCCTACAGTGACTTTTACAAGGTCTGCTGCAAAATTCTGACGGATGGGACACGCCAGGTCTTGAGCAAGGTCGTGGAAGTCAGCCGCGATTTCGACCGTTTCTTTATGTTATATTTCAACCACGTCCTACACGTGTGTTTGATGCACCGGCGAGAATTGCTCGATAAGACGGGGCCATATAATGAGGACCTTGGCGTTTTGATAGATTGGGACATGACCCGGCGGCTATCCTTTTTCTCTGACTTCTACCACGTTGTTGAAATTACCGGTGAATATTATAATCCCATAGGACAGCCCGACAGAATCTCGGTGCTGCGACGCAGGGATAAAAAGGAGTATCTCAAGACGATTCTGACAATTCGCACCACCAGACCCAATAAGCCCTGGCCAAAGCTCGAAGATACTTCCATCATTTTTGTTACCGACCGGCTCGATGAGACAGCAAAAAAAACCATCGCCTATATCTGGCGTTATACCTTTTTTCCTTACCGGCTTCATCTGCCTCTGCCTCAAAACAACATCGACCGGCTGAAAACTGATATGCCTAATATAGTGCTCGTGCCTGTCAGTCCCTCATCGACTCACACTCAGAGGATTGATGCTGCTCTGCAGAATTGCGATGGCGAATACGTTACCATAGTGTCCAGCGGTTTTCCTATAAAGGACTTCTGGATAGAAAACTCGCTTTACGCCCTTTCTAATGGCTCAATTAGCCAGCAGGCATTTGAATTAGAAGGTTCAACAGAGACACTGTGGTCAGTCGTGCTCAGAAAAGCCGACCTGCAATATGCCCGCAGGGCATTTGCGGATTTGCCGATTCGTCAATCTCTGGGGGCAGCAAACATTGTTATAAAACGCCCACATTCCGAGGAGCTGCCCTTCCAGTTTGATAATCTCCTTCAACAAGCCCAACTGTCACAGAGAAACGGTGATTGGCTACAGGCGGCCCGCAAGCTTGAGCATATCGCCGACCGTTACCAAAATCGCCTGTGGATGAAATCGCTTGCATCAAGGGCCTTTTTTGAAGCAGGCGACCATAATAAAGCAGCAGAACTCATTAACGAAGTCAACCAGCAAAGGCCGACAGTAGATACATTTCTCCTGGAAGCCAAGCTCAATCGAGACAATAAGAAATTTACTGAAGCAATTGAATCACTCAAAAAGGCACAACGGATACTCGAAGGAAGCCAACTATGATGGACATAACACACGATAATGCTGATGAGCAATACAATACCACCCAGCACTATGAGGTGCTGCAAGAGCTCGGCGATTGTTACTCATATATCGGCAACTATGCCGAGGCACAAAAACACTACGAACAGGCGACTTCTTTGGGGCCTGATGAACCTGGTCCCTATGTCGGACTTGGAGTCATTGCGCTGCAAAAAAACATGCTCGATGACGCTGAAATAGCATTCCGCGTTGCCTGCCGCCTGGACCCCAATTGCGCCAAGGCATACGCCGGCCTGGCTATGGTGGCCCAGCAAAGAGGTGATTACAAGCATGCATTCGAGAAGTATCTAAAATCCCTCGAGTTAGATGGTGACAGTCTTATTGCCATTCTGGGCCTTTTTCAAACTTCCTGCCAGATGGGCTCGTTTGCAAAGGTCATCTACTATCTGGAGCTTTATCTGGATATGCACCCGGGTGATACATCCGTTATGTTTCCTCTTGCAGCACTGTATATGAAAGACAGCAGATTAGAACAATCGAAAAAGATGCTCCTTGACTTGCTGGCGTTAGACCCCCACAACACCGACGCGGCTAATTTACTGGAAGAACTCGAACGCACTCTGAGTGAGGCAAAGCAGAAAAATGTTCAAACTATATGAGCACGAATAATGACAACATTCCTGCGGCTGAACAAGTGCTTCTCTTACAAAAGTTACAAGCTCTTTTGGAGAAGCAGATAGAATTGGCCAATCAGAGTAATATTAAGAATGTTGAATCCGCAGCCGAGCAAGTAGATTCGCTTGTAGAAAAAATAAGGGATGGAGGAGCTCTTAAAAATCCTAAATTTCAAAATCAACGCCTGCAATTACAAAAACTATACGATGACCTGCTTTTGGCCCTTACTGCTCAAAAGGCCGATACAGACGACAAGCTAACCCGACTTCGTCAAACGAAGAAAGTTATAGGTTCTTATCGCAGCAGTATTCGATTGTAACCCAAGTCGGTGGTGGGGAACGTAATATTGTGGAAAGCTCATATTCGTATAAATCATCAGAACATTTATCCGGCAAAGGGGGATTTGAACAGTTGACGGCAATAAAGCAGCTTATAAATTCGCCCGAACCCGTCAGAATGGCTTTTATGCGAGCTGATGCCACTGAAGCTCAATTACGTTCTGAAATTGAGGCATATCTTGGCTCTACAACAGAACAGGAAGCCAATCGCTACCAATGGACGTTTGTCAAATGCCTCAAGGCATACCTAGATGCAAGATTGATGTTTAGAGATGCTGAACAGATAACTGAGTTCGCGAAAAACATCGAAGCAAATGAGGGCGTTCCGTGGTTTATAGGATTTCTACAAAGTTTGTGGCATTTGAAAAACGATTATCCCCAAATCCGGCAAATAAAGGAAAGAGAGCAAGCCGTTGCGATACTTGTCTCGGTTTACAATGAGACCAAGTTTACTGAATTGTGCCTTAGGTCCATAAGGAAACTTGGAGGTTTCCCTAATCATATCGTAGCGGTGAACAACTCAACGAAGGATGTAGAAGATTTTAAGCAAGCTGTGCTGAAAGAGGGATTGGTTGACAACTGGTTTGACAGCGGTTGTAAAAGTCATGGCGATGGTCTTCAAAAAGCATTAGGGATGGTAAGAAGCTTCAGATATATAGCTACTATGGACAGCGATGCTATCGGGCTTAAAGAAAACTGGCTGCGAGATTTTGTCGAGGAGCTAAATAACAATAAGGCCGGTTTGATAGGACCTGTCAGAGAGCCCGGCTCGCAGCATGTTATAGGCACTGCTGTCCATCCCTGCTGTATGGTGATTGACCAGCAGACAATCGGCTCCAAGTTCCAAATAGACTTCAGAAGTCAATGGCCATTCTGGGATGTCGGGGGATTGCTGACGTGGGATTGCCTGCTGAATGGCATACCAATCGTTAAGGTAAGCCACGAATATAACGGTTCCTGCGCTCTTCACTCAAGTTTGGTCAATAAATCGGTAAGGCATTACTGGTATGTCTCGCGAATATCGGTTCTTGACGACAACGCCGAGCTGGATGGATACAAAGTAGCAGATATAAGAGGCCGTTTGGCCCAAGAGTATCAATCGCCTGAGCTGCAGGAGATAAAGAACTATCGGACACCTCAAGAAAAAAACGCAAATGACAAAGACAGGCGTTTACCCTCGGAGAATAAATTGGAAACTTACGTTGAAAAGACTGCCGATAAAGATGACATTGTCAATACCAATGCGAATAATCTTTTGGATAAAATCGCAATAAAATACGGCACGGATAAAAGTTCTTTATGTCATAACTATACCAAGCATTACTTCAATTACTTTTCGGCTCTGAGAGAAAAAAAACTAAGACTTTTAGAAATCGGCGTCGAACAAGGGCGGTCCTTGAGGATGTGGGAAGAGTTCTTCCCAAATGCAGAGATTTTCGGAATCGACATAAACCCGGATTGTCTGAAGTTAGCTGGTGACAGAGTTAAAATAATCATTGGCAATCAGGCGGATGAAAAATTCCTTCAATCCTTCGCCGACCAGGTCGCGGGCGGCTTTGATATCATCATCGATGACGGCGGCCACTTTATGGAGCAACAACTAACAAGTTTTAGGATTTTATTCCCGTATCTTAATGCGGACGGGATATACGTGATTGAGGACTTGCATACTTCTTATTGGGAAAGATATGGGGGCGGATTTCATGAACGTAATACAACCGTTGAGTTTTTGAAGGATTTAATCGATGAAGTAAATAATAGAGGACAAACCGGGTGCGGCAACCCAGCCCAAACATCTTACCGTCTCGAAAGAGATAATCTTGGCTATTTTGCGCAGCGTATAGAATCCATTCATTTCTTTTTAAGCATCTGTTTTATTTTTAAGAAAGGGTCTTGCAAAGCGGGCAAGACCTTACGTGGTAATTTTTCGCAGTCGAAAGAATTTGCAAGAGACAATGGACCAAAAATATCGGTCGTTCTTACTACATATAATAGACCTGAGCTATTAGAAAAGGTTCTTACCGGTTTTGCAAAGCAAACCGTCCCTAAAGAAGATTTTGAGGTCATTATTGTTGACGATGGCTCTGACCCTCCAGCCCAGGACGTTGTTAATAAATTCAATTTCGCGATAAACATAAATTACCTCCGCCAGGAAAACAGCGGACTTGCTGCGGCCCGCAACAACGGGATAAAAGCAGCCAAAGGATGGATTATCCTTTTTAGCGACGATGATGACGTCCCCGCCCCGCAGCTTATTGCCGAGCATCTCCGCAGTCATCAGGAAAATCCAGATGAGCTAGTAGCCGTCCTCGGACATCTTGATTGGCAGCCGGATTTGAAAGTAACACCGCTGATGCACTACGTTACACGCATCGGCGGCGAATACTTCTGCTACAATAAATTAGAAAATGGCAAATTTTATGATTCCTGGAAATGGTGGGGCGGTCTGGTCTCGGCAAAACTTTCCCTTCTGAAGAGTGTTGAGGGACCCTTTGACGAGCATCTGCGATTTGGTTACGAGGACACCGAGCTGGTTTGCCGCCTTATGCCAAAAGGAGTGAAAATTCTTTATAATGCCGATGCCAAAAGTTTTATTTTAAGCCAGATTAATTTTGAGGGCTTCTGCAGGCGGCGTTATATGCAAGGCCAGGCACTATACCGCGTGGCGTATACACACCCCGAAATAATCATCCCACGATACCAACTGGAAAATGCCGCCTCCGAATATTACAACAAATATGCACCGTTTCTAAATGAATGGACTGAAAAGGTAATCAAATTTGAATCGCTGCTTAATGAATACATCCGCCAGCAGCATCCTGACCTCGAAAGGTATCTGAAGGCCCTTAATACCGTTTATGGCCAGTGCTTCCGCGGATACCTTCTCAAGGGATACATTGAGCAGACGGAAGCCGTTAAGGCCGGCAAAGTATCCGAAGGACAAACGACGAAGGACGAAGAAAGAAAACGACAACTGAGGATTGTTTTCGTAAGCGACGTGCTGCCGGTTTTTGACAGGACAAGCGCTAATTTAAGAATATACGAGATATTAAATATCCTGATAAATACCGGCCATAAAATTGACTATCTGTATTTTAAGAAGACAGATAACGATGATAAATACAAAAATGCCTTCGCGGGAGCGGTAAATTTTGTTTGCCTTCCGCCATCGATTGACAACTTCATCAATTACTTTCGCTTAAACAGCAAGCAGAAAATCGATTATGTATGGATAACCAATCTCTGGGACACCGATTATGGCCGGTTCGCTATCGCTTTATCTAAATGGTTAAAGGCCAACTACAGCGGCACGCAAATCATAGTCGATACGATGGATTTCCATTACAAAAAGTTAATGAGGAAATACAACATTTCGCGTGACGACAAAGACCTCGCACAAGCAAAGCTATTCTTAGAAATCGAAAAGCAGCTTTATCCATTGGCCGACAGTGTGTTGACGGTTACTGAAATCGAGAAACGGGAAATACTTGAAAATATCAATTCGGTCCGCAACATAACTGTAATCCCCAATATCCACACGATACTGCCTCAACCTCCTGACTTTGTGCGGCGAAAACACATCTGCTTTCTTGGCGCACTGCATATCAGCCATAACGCAGACGCAGTGAGGTGGTTTTTGAAAGAGGTATTTCCATTTATTGTTGAGAATTCTCCCGACACTCAATTCCATATCCTGGGTTTCAATGCTGAAAAAGTCAGGGCTGAATTTGAGGCAAATCCAAATGTAAAAGTGGTTGGCTATGTAGAGGACGCCGAATCCGCCGTTGCCAATTACAGGGTGTTCGTTTGCCCGATGATTTATGGTGCGGGTATGAAGGGCAAACTCGGCGTCGCAGCCGCAGCCGGAACTCCAATCGTTACCACCACAATCGGAGCCGAAGGATTTGATTTCATCGACGGCCAGAATTGCTTTATCGCAGATGACCCTCACCTGTTTGGCCAGAAGTGCTTACACCTGCTAAGTGATGCCGTTTTGTGGGAAGGTTTTAGCACAAAGGCCAGAGAGATGATTGCCGATAAATTCGGCGTTGAGCCAGTAAGCCGGATTTTATATTCTCTCTTTCAATCCGATGCTGAAGCCACAAACAAAGTGAAGGCAAGTTCTGCTACCCAGGCGGCAGCCAGACCTAAAGTTTCCATAATCACGCCCTGCTACAATTGCGAAAAATTTTTGCCGGAGTGTCTCGACAGCATAAGGAGTCAAACCTTGACCGAGTGGGAGCTTTTTCTGCTCGATGATTGCAGCACAGACGGCACCAGAGAGGTAATCGAAAAATATGCCCGGCTGGACGGGAGAATTAAACCCTATTACTTTCAGGACAACAAAGGCCCATACATCAGGAGAAATTTTGCAATACAACGGGCAAATTCCGACTTTATCGTAATCCAGGATGCCGACGATATTATGACCAACGACAAACTCGAGGTCCTTTATAACGAAATTACAAAGGATGACCGCCTCGGTGTTGTCGGCTCATTTTATCGAACTTTTATAGATGAATTTAACGGGCTCGAATACGCCGACAGAATTGACCTTCCTGTTATGCACGATGAGATACTGGAAAAGTATCTCTCGATTCTTTATATCTGCTGGCACGGCTCGGCAATTATCCGCAGGACTATGTTTGATGCGATAGGTCTCTACGATGACCATCCATACGGCTCCGACAAATTATGGCTGGCAAAGGCAGCAGAATACGCCTTGTGCACCGGCGAAATAAGACTCAAAAATGTCCCTGAGTATCTTACGCTCAAAAGAGAGCATCAATCGTCCCAGCAGGGCTCGCTGCCATATCTTGACCCCAGAAACCGAAGGGCCAAATTCCAGACATACTGGGAGCAGAAATTCCTGCAGATTAGAGAAAAGGTCCGTAAAGACCCAACGGTTGATATAAAAGCAGAGCTTAGAAATTGCACATGCAGCGATTACACTCAGCGATACGGCCACCTTTTCCAGCAGTGGGAAAGCGAACCCTTAGACAACAATTATATTACCATAATGATTGACCGCGCAGCAAAACACTTCAATCAGCACCAATACATAACCTGCATAACCACATTAAACGCCCTCGAACTAATGATTCCCGGCCTGCCTGAAAATTTCAAAGACTTTGACCTTCTAAGAGCAAAGGCCTATTTCGCGATAGACAAAAAAGAGCAGTGTCTCGAATTCCTCAAAAGAGAGATACAAAATCACGACAACCCTATTGCAAAACAGTTCCTGACAAACAACTTCTCAGGCAGTGAGATACTATGCTTCTCACCTCAAATTGCACAAACTATTGTTCAGGCCAGCCAAAGCTCTCATTGTCCCGAAACCAAACCGCCGGTTTCGGTAATTATGCCCGCATACAATGCAGATAGGTTCATCGAAAAGGCAATCGGCAGCGTTCTGACCCAAGACTACGAAGACTTTGAGCTTATCGTCATCAACGATGGCTCTACAGACCGAACCGAAGACAAAATCCTATCCTTCAAAGACCAAAGAATCAGATATTTGTGCCAGGAAAATAAAGGTCTTGCAAGCGCACATAATCTCGGCGTAAAAAACTCCAGAGGCGATTTTCTAATCAAGCTTGATTCTGATGATATGATGACACCGGACTTTATTACCAGACATTTGCAGGAATTTGACAAGCACCCCGAAGCCGACCTGATTTATTGCGACGACTGCCTTATCGACGAGAATGACAAGCCAATACGCGTAATTGAACGTCCCGAATACTTAGACCAAAAATTACTCATCAGAGACCTTTTCCGCTGCGGCTTTCCGGTAGTGCCTTTCAGGACTTGCGTTAGAAAAAGTGTCTTCGACAAAATAGGTCTTTTTGACGAAAAATTAGTTGTCGCCGAAGATTACGATATGATACGAAGATTCGTAAAAAGCGGCTTGAAAGAACACCACCTAAAAGGCGCTTTATATCTGCGCCGAATGACTGCCGACAGTCTTTCAAGCGGCTCAACCGTTGAAAAGGCAAAGTGTCATTTTGACGTCTTCAGGCGATTTGTTGATACATTCAACTATGATGAGCTTTTCCCCGATGTCTTATGGGAGAGAATACCGACGCATAAAAGAGCGATGTGCGTCAAGTGCCTCGCTGCCGCAACTTGTCTTGTAATAGGCCGTACTTATGCAAAAACAAATTCGCCGGTTTGTGCCAAAACGGCCTTTGATTATGCTTATTCCGACCTGAAAGAGTGCCTGGAAATTGAACCGGATAACCGCCTGGTTCAAGAGCTTCTGAATAAGTCGCAGTTTATGCGGAACGAATATGCTCAGACAATGCAACAAACGGCGTCTTTACCGGTATGAAGTGTAATAAGGACTCTTAAATTTTCCAATCTATCAACAGGAGAAATAAATCAGAAGATGCAATAGCTTATCAAGTGAACAGGCGTTTAAGCGATAATAAAGTTAGTAGAGTGTGCTCGGAGATTATTGCAGGACGGTAGAAACCAGAAAAGGAGACAAAAGTGTCAACTATACAGCTTCCAGGGCTTTTGACAGGTATCGATACAGCTACGCTCATCGCTCAACTGATGGCCGTCGAACGCCGCACGCTCAATATGTACGAAGGGCGCAAAAGTGCCTGGGAAGAAAAAAAAGACGCCCTCAGCAGTCTGGAAAGCAAACTTGAAGCTCTCAGAACTTCCGTCAGGTCTCTTTCTAATTCCAACGAACTTCGCGCCTTCACAGTCGCATCCAGCGACAGTGATATATTGACCGCCGAGGCATCCTACGACGCATTTGAAGGTAATCACACGGTAGTTATCAACCAATTGGCGAACGCCGAGCGATGGGTCCATACGAACGGCAAGGAATACGCCGAAGATTATGTGGGGGCCGGCACATTCATTTATTCTTACAATCATCAGGAGACGGTTTTGACAACCACCGCAACTACCACGCTCCAGGACCTTGCCGGCCTTATCAATAACGATGCCAACAACCCCGGCGTTACTGCAAACCTCCTGTATTATAACGATGCCTACCATCTGGTGCTAAACGGCAATGACCCCGGCTCCGATTACCAGACTTCCATCAACGCAAGTAATACCGAGGTCCGGCAGGCCGAATCCGCCTTTACAGTCGCCAACGATAACGCAACCTTGACCTCCAGGATTATCGACCTCGACCAGTTTGACGGCACTTTTGTCGGCGACGAATATATTACAATCAGCGGAAAACGCCATGATGGAACGCTCGTAAGTCAAAACTTTGCTATCAACGAAAACACCAAAGTCGGCCATCTAATTGAGGAAATAAACGATGCGTTTGGCGGAACAGCCACCGCAACCTTAGTAAACGGGCAAATACGTCTCACAGACCATACCTGCGATACAAGTCAGATGGAGCTTATCGTAACCTACAATCCCGGCTCGGGCTCAACAACGTTTAGTATGCCGACCATTAGCCGGTTGACACGGGGCGGCTCTGTTACAGCCGACCTCGCCGGTTTTGCATCAGCCGACTTCACGGAAACCCAGTCGGCTCAGGACTGCCAGTTCAAGGTAGATGGCTATCCTACAGGTGTTAGTGAGTGGTTTCAGAGAAGCTCTAATACTGTAGATGATGTTATTCACGGCGTAACGCTCCATTTGCACGACACAGGCACTATCCAGGTTAATTTGACAAGAGACATCGAGTCGGTCAAAGAGAAATTAAATGCCCTGGTTACCGCCTACAATGCTGCTGTTGTTGATATTCAGGAAAAGACCGGCTACAACGATGCCTTAAAAACCGCCGGTGTCCTTATGGGAGACTATGTCGTTTCAACCATAAGGTCGCAGCTTTACACACCCCTTATCACCCAGACCAGCGGGTTTGTGGAGGATATTGACACATTCCTTACGCCCGCCCACATAGGTATCGAGCTTGATAGGGATGGGCTTCTCAGTCTCGATACAGCCGACTTCGATAAAGCCATTGCTGAAGACTACGCGGACGTGTTGTTTGTGATCGGTGCAAACAAAACAGGCAGCAGTGACAGCAACACTATCGAGTTCTATGGCGCAAGCACCAATTATACAACGGCAGGCACCTACGATGTCGAAGTAGTTGTCAGCGGCGGAGCTATAACCAGCGCCAGAATTAAACTTTCCACCGAATCTACATATCGCGATGCCACATACAGCGGCAATATCGTTACCGGCAATAGCTCATTCGACGAAAACGGCGACGCCGTATATCCCGAAAATGGTCTTCAGCTCAGCGTTGATTTAAGCCAGGACGGCACTTTCACCGCTGCTGTCCGGGTGAAGCAAGGTTTCGCCGGCGCGATAGAGGACGCCCTTGATAGGATGCTCAAACTTACGACCGGCTCCATCCAGATTGACCAGGAACATACCGGCGATGCCATAAAGGAGCTTCAGAAAAAAATTGAGCTTGAAGAAGAACGCCTGACCAAAAGAGAGGAAAGGTTAATAGCTCGATTTGCCCGCCTTGAGAGGACCCTGGCCTTGATTCAGCAGCAAATGAGCGCCCTGGGTTTCAATACTTCCGCATAACTGCGGTTATCTCACAGAGAAATAGCCCCGTTTGTCAAGGTAGTAGTCTATCACATATCAAATGACTGGTGTCATTCTGAGGCGAAGCCGAAGAATCTCCTCGATAAGGCCAGATGCTTCACTACGTTCAGCATGACAACCCATCAAATCATGTATAACGGACCAGTAGTTTTATCTGCGTGCTTCTTTCCTGTGCCGCAGGCGATAAATCATTGCCAGCACCTCTGCCACTGCCACGTAGAGAGCATTGGGAACTGAGCCGCCTATATCTACTGTTGAGTATATCGTCCTTGCCAGCGCCGGCCTTCTGACAATAGGAACGCCGTAAGCCCTTGCGATTTCTGCTATCTTTTCCGCTAAATAGTCCGCTCCTTTTGCTATCACCACCGGGGCATCCATCGTCTTTGCCTCATACCGCAGCGCAACGGCAATATGCGAAGGGTTGACCAGCACGACGCTGGCCTTAGGCACTTCCTGCAGCATTCGTTTCCGGGCCAGCTCAAATTGTACCTTCCGTATTCGAACCTTCACTTCCGGCGCACCCTCGGAATCCCTGTGCTCCTGCTTGACCTCCTGCCGTGTCATTTTAAGCTCGTCGATATATTTCCATTTCTGATAAAACACATCGGCAATTGCTACAATAAGTAAAGCAATTCCGATACGTATCATCAGACCCATTATCAGCTTTGCGACTGCTGCGAGCATTTCCATAGACCACACCCATCGAAGAGCCGCAAGGGTATCGAGCCGGCTGCGAAGATAAGACCATACGACTATCATCACAAAAAGCAGGTTGAATATGGATGCTAAAAGTTTTACCAGAGACCTTACGCTCAGCAATCTCTCAAACCCTGCCACCGGATTTATCTGGTCAAATTTTAAACTTACGGCTTCAGGTGCAAAATTAAAGCCGCTAACAGCAATAGAGCCCAATACAGAGCCGGCAAAGAGCGCTGCAAGAATAGGCCAGAGAAGAAATACCAAATCTGTGATTTTCGTTTCAAGAAAATCTACAAACGCCCTATTGTCGGCAAAGACATTGGTTGCACCCACCATTCCACCCGTTACCTCAGTAATACACCAGCGCAGCAAGCTCGGGCCGAGGAAAAACATCGCTGCCGCCAATGCCAGCAACGTCGCGATGGAGGCCAGCTCTTCGCTCTGGGGCACCTGCCCTTTTTCTCTGGCCTTCTCTAATCTCTTCGGTGTCGGTTGTTCTGTCCTTTCGGCAGCCGGTTTTTCAGCCACAATTTATCCTTATTATCCTGTTACGTATCTTGCGGTATTGTGCTGCAGGTAAGTCGAGAGCAATATCGTAATTTATTGCTTGTCTCGACAGAGCTGGTTTCGATAAACAACTAACTATGAACAAATAACGGTTCGCTAAAGCCACTCACAATGGCACCAATTTCCCCATCAACTCTGCGAGTTCCGTCACGAATCCATTTATAAACGGCAAAAAAAACACCACCATTATCAATCCCAGCCCTACACTTAACGGGAAGCTGATAAACAAAACATTCATCTCTGGAACCACTCTGGTCAGAATTGCCAGGACTACCATAAGCAATAGCAATGCGGCCATAATTGGCGCAGCCAATTTCAAACCAGCTACAAGCATTGATGAGGTGGCTTTAATCATTCCGACGGCCAGAGCCGCCGCTGTCGGGATGCTGCCGGCAGGGAATACTTCATAGCTTCTCGATACAGCCAGCAAGAACAAATGGTGACCGTTAGCGCTTAAAAATAGGACCATGAATATCATTTCCAGGAGACTCGCCAGCGGCTGCTCACTTTCGTCTGAGAAAGGGTCCAGAATCTCGGCCATCGCAAAACCCATCTGCCGCTCGATTATTTGACCTGCAAATCTCACCACTCCAAACAAAATAACAAAAACCAATCCAAGCGCCAAACCGTAAACGGCCTCATTAGCCACAAGGAACATTCCTTCGAATATTGAAACGTCCCTCAATCCGTTACCTGCAGGTGTTGCCACTGAAAAAAAGATTGCAATCAGAACGGCAATTGCAACTTTTACCCTGAGCGGCAGAACGGTCCATCCGAAAATGGGCAGGACCATAAAAAAGGCAGAAATCCTCGTCAGCACCATCACAAAGCCAAGGAGTTGCCCGCCTGTCAGTTCCATAGATTAGTGCCCGATATTCTGGATGTGCCCGAATATCTCGTTGAAAAATTGCAGGACTATCTGGAGCATCCAGCTACCGCAAAGAAGCGTAACGATGCCGACAGCCAGAAGCTTTGGGACTATCGTTATCGTCATATCGCGTATAGAGGTAACCGCCTGAAACAGTGTTACCACAACCCCAACAATGATACAGGTGATAAGAAGCGGCGCAGATAAAAGTAAAGCCGTCTCAAGTGTATGCCTTCCCAAGTAAAGCACGAAACTGCTGTCCATCTATTAAATCCTAACAAGGTTTGCTGCACTTCATTTGAAGCCCAAGCTGAGACTTTTTGCCAGCAGTCCCCATCCGTCCACGAGAATAAACAATATCAGCTTGAAAGGCAGCGAAATCATCACAGGCGGCAGCATCATCATCCCGGCACTAAGCAGAACGCTGGCAATAACTATGTCTATCAGCAGGAATGGAATAAACAACAGACAGCCAATCTCAAAAGCCGTGCGAAATTCGCTAATCACAAATGCCGGCACAACAATATACATACCCAGCTCCGTGACATTCGCGGGTGGTTCAATCTTGGCCATACGGACAAATAGCGCCAGGTCTGATTCTCTGCTTTGTCGAAGCATAAATTCCTTAATGCAGCCGCCGGCCTTGACGCCTGCTGTTTGAAAATCCATCTTATCCGCAAGGTATGGTTGAATGGCATCGGAGTTTATCCTGGCGAACGTAGGCGCCATTGTGTATAGCGTCAAAAACATCGCCAAGCCAATAATCGCAATCGTCGGCGGTATGGTTTGCGTGGTCAAAGCTCTCCGAACAAAAGATAAAACAATCACTATCCTCGTGAACGATGTCATCATCACAAGCAAGCTCGGCAAAAGCGCTAATCCCGTAAAAATGATTACCAATTTGACCGGCGTTGACCAGTCCTTGCTTTTGGCCTCCTTGCTGGTGGCTTTGTCTATGACCGTCAACAAATCCCCAATACTCGGAACATTGTTCCCAGAGGCACTTTTTGCAGGACCGTTACCTGCCTGCTGCGGCAAACTTGGCTGCGGAAATACTCTCCTATTTTGGCCCTGAGCTACTTCCGTGACCACCAAGGTAATAGCAGCTAAGAAAATTGCTTTAATGACTCTATCTGTCATCATATTTCCAAATCGCTATGAGCATCTTTCACTGACAGCTCCTCAAAGGCAAATGTAACATCAGCTAATTTTGTTATGTTCTCATTTGTGCTGCCGATAAGGAGCTGCTGATTGCCTACCTCAACCAGATGGATTGCCCTTCGCGGTCCAAGGTGCACCGTTTCAATGATATGTATCCTTTTGCCCGGCAGATTCGCAAGCTTTGGCAGGAGCTTCTTCGAGGCATAAATCGCCGCTGCGCCCAAAACGGCAACCAGCAACACCGAAATCATCAGTTTATAGAACACCTCTTTGCTGCTGAGATTACTATCCGACCCGAGTAATAAATTTGGGTCGTTGCTAAAAAGTGACCCGGTTGTATTTGTCGAGTTTCGCCCGCCAGTTGTGTGCCGGGACGGGTTTTCCTGCTCGCTGGAGTTCTGGCCTGTGCACAAAATCAGTGCGCCACCGCCTAATGCGGCAATTGTAAAGAACACTACAAGCTTTCTCTTGCCGATTGCCACGCTGTTTTAGACCGCAAATAGTGTGCCTGAATACTCAGAGGGCTTTTGATGTGCTAAAACGGCAGCTTTTTATCCTATCTGACCCCGACAATTGCGCAGACTGTCGAAAAAATTGACATAAGCGCAAATTAAGCTGGCGTTACAAAACATCTATCTTTGCTTGTGCACAGTTTGTGGTTTCCAAGCAAGGGGAAATCAATAAACAAAACGTCCGTGGCACGGCCATTCCTTCGACTATGCTCAGGACAGGCTTGGCCGTGTCTTCACTCCACAGTCCGAAGGACTCTGTGAGGACGCCTTACGGCGGGGCTGTCCACAGGATCCCTTTCTCCACAGGACACCTTACGGCGGGGAGAAGCCCGTGCCACCGTCTTTAAAAAAGTATTTAAGGTGGCTTAATCGCCATCCCTTAAGACCGCTATCAATATTTGTGATTGTTCCGAAACCGGACTATACTGTTCAACCCAATCACCCCCAGCCCCTGCTCCCCAGGAGTAAACAGACCAATGTGCCTCCGCAGGCAGTGTATTCCTCAAGAATTCTGCCGCCGCCTGCGCCCGCTTCGCCGATATTATCCATTGCTTTTTTTCGTTAATCTCATCTCCCGCCAGACCAAGAACATAGAGCTTTAGCGACCCGG
>CAZKOQ010000002.1:31372-43215 GCA_964554425.1 uncultured Pirellulales bacterium
GCTTTGTTGCAAATTCAGACAAAATTCGGTTAAAAATTCCTTCGCCGGCTCATTCAATGCCGCCTCGCCCGGCAAGAAATGAATGTTGGTGACGGAAAAGTCGGTCTTTTGAGCAGCTATCGGCGAAGGGCTGATTTTCATAGAGCGGCTCAGCTTTTTAATAATCCGCCTGAGCCGTTCCGTATCTGCATCCGGCGTTCTTCCTTCAAATCCTTCATCGGCGTCGCTTATAGGATATTTGTTTCCAATATTTCCAAGGTCAAGTTTTTGTCTAACGCCGAATCCTTTTTTGAATGCTCCCAGAAAGCCCCCTTTGTAACCCTGACCCTGGTTGAGGAGCGTGTCGTCTCGTGCTGAGCCCATACTAACAAGCACTACAAAAAACGCCAGCAGCAGCGTTATCAAGGTTGAAAACGTTACGATATACGCAGGCGCCTTTGCGGCACTTTCTTCGACTCTGCGATTTTTGTTCAATCGTAGCTACTCCGGTCTAATACAATAATCTCAAGCACGCGTTCATTTTCCATCCCTGGCTGAGCCGAGCTGCTGCCTTCGAGGCCCGCTTCAGTAGCGATACCTGAACTCGCCCCTGATATGCTAAATCGTTTTTTGTTTAGCTGATGTTTTGTGGTCAGGTGTTCCATTAAAGCCCATGCCCGTTGCAATCCTATCTCGTAGCTGTCATTATTATTTTTAAATCCATACTCGCAAATAGCTGCTCGGTTGGGCACTCTGCTCAAAAATGACGCGATAGTGGTCATAATGTCTCGACCTTCTGGTGAAATAACCGAACCTCTACCAAAAAAGACCTTTTCAGATTGGATTGAGAACACCTTGGCAAATTCAAGATCGAACGCTGGTGTTGTTGGTTTTAGGCCACCTTTCGTTCCCTTTTCCAGAGTAGGTTTTTCACTGCCTGTCTCTGTGCCCTCCGCCGCCTGAAATTTCAGATACTCAACCAGCGAATCATGATACCTTTCGGTTGACCAGTCGAAACCCGGCAGGAGTCTGGCGACAACATCACTCACGCCTTTAACGTCGCTGTTACCCGGTGCCGAAAAAGTCATAAGGAGCACAAAAAATGTCAGCAACAGCGTCATACAATCACTGAATGTCAGCATCCATTCGGGCGCCCCAGGCGGCTCATCGGGCGGTGGCTGTTTTTTCGTAGCTGCCATTATATCGTTGCCTTTACCTCCTCCCTGTTTCTCTGGGAAACGAATGCGTGGAGCCGGTCCCGAATAGCCGTCGGATTTCCTCCCTCTGAAATTCCGCAGACCCCTTCAACTATCATTTCCATAGCAGTAGTTTCTGCTTTAGAATAAAGACCCAGCTTTCCGGCCAATGGTATGAAGATTAGATTGGCCGCCATCGCACCGTAAAAAGTAGTAATCAATGCCACCGCCATACCCGCACCGATTGCCTCAGGGGAGGTCATACTTCTAAGCATTTGCACCAGCCCGATAAGAGTGCCTATCATTCCGAAAGCAGGCGCAGAAGAGCCCATAAACTCCAGAATTTTCTTTCCATTTGAGTGCCGGTCTTGCAGGTATTGAATTTCCAGACCTAAAAGCTCGCGAATCTGCTCGCCGTCTTTTCCGTCCACAACCATTTGCAGGCCTTTAGCAAAGAACAGATTGTTCAGTCTGCCGATTTCCTGCTCCAGCGCCAGTGCGCCGTCGCGCCTGTTGATAGCGGCATAATTGACCATTTTTTGAATCAACTCAGATTGGGCCGGAATCTTGGTTACAATCGTTTTTTTTACTACCGAAAATATGCCCAGAAACTGCGGCAGCGAAAAATGTATCATAGTAGCACACAGCATCCCGCCGATGGTAATCGCCATCGAAGGATAATCGACAAATATTGTCCAGCTCCCCCCCATTAAGATTGCCCACGCAATGACCAGAAATCCCAGGACCGTTCCTACTATTGTTGTGATGTCCATACTATCACTTTCCTTCAGCAATTTGCTTAAGCCGTTCACACAAGGCCGCCGCCAGCTTTGGCTCGGAATTAACAATCTCCCCCAGCACTTTGGCCTTTGTCCTTTCACTCATATAGTTCAAAATTTTCACCGCATCATCAAAGTTGCTCCCTACCCGCTTAATGTCGCCCGCTTCTTTTTGAGGACCGCTTGCTTGGCACATATTAACTAATATCTTGCTTGCGCTGCTCGCATCCATCCTGTCATAAGCAGCCGCAATGGATATAAGGTTGGCCTTTTCTGCCTGGGCAATCTCCAGTCTGCCTTTTTGCAGCTTATCCCGCTCATCTTTTACGCTGGCAATCGTCGATGCAAGCTCGGTGCGAAGATTATCAAGGTTTCCAATGTCTTTCTTCAGCGAGTCCTGGGCCATTAGCAATCTCTGCTCGCGCGCTTGCAGAATCTCTAACTTGCTGTTGTATTCCTGCATTTTCTCCCGCACTTGTGCGATAAGGTCTTCGAGCTGCTTTTGCGTCATCGCCGTCTTCACAGAGCTTTCGCCGCCGATTATCTGCTGCGCTGGTTCGAATTGTGTTTCCCCGGCGTATGCCGGCTGATTTGGCTCGCCTCTTGCAGCCGCCGGCTTGGTTAGCCATCCGAGAACAAACGAACCTCCAAAACTTATCAATCCTGCCGTTGCCGCTAATATTATTAGTTTCTTACTCACAGGTCTTCTCCTGACTTTTTTGCCGCCGAATCACAAGAACACCGGTTCTTAATCTTTATTATTCCCGATAATTATCCTCGATTATCCTTCTGGTAAATGAGCCCGTTGCCACTTCATCCAATTCTTTTTGCTCAAGCCGTTCTTGTTCTTTAATAAATCTTGTTTTTGCCGCCTCGCGCAACGTTTCCAGGCCTTCCTTAAACCGCCGAATTTTCAAGACCTCAGCGACTTTCTCTTTTTGTCGCAGCTTCAGCTCGCTCACTTTCTCTTTGAGTTTATTTATCTGCTCATCACTTGCCGCTGAGTGTCTTAAAAAGAACTCTTGTTTGCCTAATCGCCTCTTGGGTTTTTCTCTACTCAAACCATCAATTATGTCCTTTAAAATATTTTGTTGTGTTAATAACTCCCTCCGCGCCTCTGCGAGCTTCTGGGTTATTTCAAGCAATTCCGCTCTTTTTTTCTGCTCCAATTTTGTTTTTACGTCAAGGACACGCTGCAATCGCCATACGAATCGTTTCATTTAACTTTTGACTCTTAAATCTCAATGCCTATCAATTTATCCCACGCCTTGCTAATAGCAGCCAACTGCCTGTTGGTTTCCTCAAATGCGGTCCTTTCTCGAATCGGCTGCACAAGGAATTTGTTTATCCTGTCTATCAAAGCTATCGCCCCGTCGATACGCCGATTGTTGCCGGCCGCAAATGCCCCGATGTTTATTAAATCTTCCGCATCGGCATAAACGGCGTAGATTTCCTTGAGCTTCTTGGCTGCAAGCTTGTGCTCTTTAGTTACCACTGCCGGCATTAATCTGCTGACGCTCTGCAGAATATCGACAGCGGGATAGTGTCCCCTGTCTGCAAGCTTTCGCGATAAAACTATATGCCCGTCTAACAAACTCCTTGCACTATCGGCCACTGGGTCGGCCAAATCATCACTCTCAACTAATACCGTCAAAATTCCCGTGATGCTGCCTTTCTCAGCGCATCCCAATCGCTCAACGAGCCGCGGCATAAGCGAGAAAACGCTTGGACAGTAACCCTTTGTTGCCGGCGGCTCGCCCGCGGCAAGCCCTATCTCCCGCTGTGCCTGCGCAAAACGAGTGAGGGAATCCATCATAAATAGAACATTTCTGCCCTTATCCCTGAAATACTCTGCAACAGTAACAGCTACAAACGCCGCCTTTACTCTCTGAATCGGCGGCGAATCCGACGCCGCAACCACAACAACGCTGCGAGCCAGGCCCTCTGGTCCCAAGTCCCCCTCAAGAAATTCCCTGACCTCCCGCCCGCGTTCTCCTATTAGCGCTACCACATTGACATCGGCCTCACTTGAGTTGGCAATGTCACCAAGCAGGACGCTTTTTCCAACACCGCTGCCAGAAAAGATTCCGACTCGCTGTCCTTTTCCGCAGGTCAGAATCCCATCAATCGACCTTATCCCCAGGGCCAATGGGCTGGTAATTTTCTCCCTGCTCAAAGGCGGCGGACTATTCGCATCCAATGGCCTCTTGTCAGCTCCCAATAATGGCCCTTTATTGTCAATTGGCTCTCCCAGTCCGTTTATCGCCCGTCCCAGTATGTTCTCGCTTAATGTGATATACCGTGGCGTAGTCCGTGCGGTGACAACGTCACCCGGCGATATGCCCTCTATATGCTCTAACGGCAGGAGGATAAGATGGTCGTTTTTGAAGCCCACCACCTCAGCCAGCACTCGCTTACTCCCACGAATCTGAATACCGCAAAGCTCGCCCAGAGCCACTGCCGGCCCCGCCGACTCAACCGTGAGCCCCGATACGCGAACTACGAAACCCTGACAGGCCATTAAATTCACCTGCCGCAGCGCACTGTGGAACTTATCAAAATCAACCGATGGGTCTCTAACTTTACTTGTGGTGGTCATAAATTATTCCACTTTCTTCAGCGCTTTGGCAATTCGTTCAAGGTGTTCGTCTATTAGCGACTGCACAATCCCTTTTTGAGTCTCGACAATACACTCTGCCCGCCTGATATTCGGGTCGGGGACAAACTTAATACCGGCCAGCGCCCCCGCCGGCTCATCCTGTTGTGTCTTTTGACATTCAACGAGGTCTTCAGGATTCAAATGCACAACGACATCCTGTCGCGTAGGCGCGTTTTTAAGCGCTTCTTCAATAATCCCTTCTATTACGTAGTCTCCCTTTGCCACTTTTTGGGCCAATATCTTTCTTGCAATTTCTACCGAAAGCTTCGCTATCGCTTCACTGTGTTCGGCAAATATTTTGTCGCACAGCTCGTTTAGCTTGGTAGTCGCCTCATTGAGCGCGCGGCACACTTGCGAAATCGTGCTCTTTTGCAATTCAAGACCGTGATTGAGATTCTGTTCAGTTCCACTCTCATTGTTTGCTCCTTCACCGCCGCACAGTTCGGTTGTGCCCGCAGCACTCGGTGACCTGCTCGAAAATGATGCCTGATTGGTCTCATCCAAAATTCTGGCCGACCTAATCGGCCTGCATAGTTTGACTGAAAGCGTTTCTGGCATCGCGTTATTCTTCTACAAAAGAAAGCTCGCCTTTTTCATTCATTTCCCGTAACGTTCGCACAATTTCTTCCCGGGCATCCTCGATGTCTTTGGTCTTAGGAGCTGACATAAGCGATGTTTCCTCGTCCACCGTTGCAGCAGCCCGCTCTGAGATATTTGACCTTATCTTTTTGTTAATTACCTCATCTGCCTTATATAGTGCCAGCGCTAATTTCCTCGCCTCAATTCCCCGCAGCGCCCCTTGCAAGGGTCTATCGGCAACTTGTGGGATGTCATCCCACACTATCATTAAGCTTGCAACCATCTCGCCGGCCTTATCATCCTTTCCCCGTATTGAGCCGAGCAACCCGTCGCGAAGCTCTTTGCCTAAGCTACGCAGAATCACAGCAACTTTTCTTAGGGACTGCTCAGGTCGCACTTGTATTGCCACGCTCGTCTGGCTGCTTCTGGATGTTTCAATACGCCGCCACACTGTTTCTGCAATCCGCATTTTTGCATCCGCCGCCACCGTTTCATAGTTAGTCATTCGTCTAACGGCGCTGACCCGAACACCTTCGCCCAAAAGCCCAATCACTTCCGAGCTTTTTTTAGCCGACAATTCCGAGAGCACCACCGCAGCCGCCTGCGGATGCTCGCCCTCAAGAACCGATGCCAATGTCTGTGAATCAACAGAGCGAATAGGTATAAATGGGTCTCGCTTATGCAGCAGGTCCTGCAATCTGCCCTGAATCTGCTCAGCCCTGTCGCTGCCCACCGAGCTCCGCAGCATTTCTTTCAGGAAACTATTGAGTTGAAATTCTTCCTTTTCTTTTTGCTGCAGCGAGCTATAAAATTGCCGCGCAAGGTCCACGCTCTGCTTTCCTCTGCGATACCCTGTCGTGTCGAGATACGCCAGCTCGACCGCCAGCTCCTGGACAACCTGCGGGTCAATACCTTTCAGCAGCTCCGCAGCGGTCGCGGCATCGAGCGTCATCAGCAGCATCGCAGCTTTTTGTTTACCCGTAAGTCCCATCTATAACTTTCTGCCACAAAGGCACCAAGACTCGAAGTTTTTCAACTCATAATTTCTTTGTGACTTAGTGTCTTCGTGGCGAATCAGTCTAATCCGCTTTTTCTTGTATCCAACTGGCAAACAACTGTTTGACCTGCTCAGGATTTCGCTGGAGCGAACTTGCTATCTGCCTTCGCAACATCATTGTCTCTGATTTGCCGGCTTCAGCCGGAAGAAAGCCCATAACCCCTGTTCCAGCGGGCAACTGCTGCAGCACAGCCGCCGCCTCCACTTTTTTCTTTCCGCCCCTCAGTATCCGCAGCACAAGCATCGCACAAATCGCCATAATTCCAAGAGAAGCGTGCCGGGCGATTGCTATATAGCGAGACCAATTCGATTGCTCTTCCTCCGTCAACAATTCGACTGGGCGGTAGAACTTTGCATTGACCACCTTCAGCGAGTCCGTCGTCCTCAGCCCAACCGCATTTCTGATAATCTGCTCAACCTCATTCACATCCATTATCGTTCCGCTGCCGCCTGTACCGCCGGTCTGGTTGGCGTCGGCCCTCGAAAGGTCAACAAAGGCAGATACAGACAATGACTTTATCCCGCCCGGCAAAACAACCAACTGTTTGACTGTTTTTCCTACTTCGTATTCAGTAACGACTGTATCATCCTTTTTTGTGTTTCCGGTGCCGGCCGGTGTGCCTGCGGCGGGTGCGGGGCTGCTTTCAGTTTGAGTGCCGCTTTTGATTTCTTCCTTCGAGGCCACTTTTGCACTTGGGTCGTAAGTCTCAGTAACCGTACTGACGCTATTGGTGTCGATGACAGCGCTCACACCCACCGCCGCTCGTCCGGGCCCCAAGACAGCAGTCAGCATATCCTCAATTTTGCGTGTTAAACTTTGCTCCACCCGTTCTCTGTAATCCTGAACGGTGCTGCCCATCGCACCAGCCATCATTTGGTCCGACTGACCCGAAAGGAGATTCCCTTGACTGTCTATTATTGTGACATTTTCTGATTTAAGGCCCTCAACACTACCTGCTATCAGATGCGTAATTGCCGCTATCGTCTGCGTGCTTAATCTATATCCGGGCTTTAGCCGGACAACCACTGATGCCGTGGTCTTCGTAGAATCCGAGGTTAGAAGACTCTGTTCACTGCTGACAATGTGGACCCTGGCATAAACTACGCCTTCTATTATTTGAATACTTTTTGAAAGCTCATCCTGCAGCGCCCGCTTGAGGTTGACGTTTTGCACGAACGGGCTTATGCCGATTTTTTCCTTGTCAAATATCCTATACCCGCCCTGCTCTCCCTCCGGCAGGCCCTCTTTTGCCATATCCAACCTGAGCTGGTAGATTTTTTCCTTCGGTGCGTAAATGCTTGTCCCTCCATCACGCAGCTCATAGGGCACACCTGCTTCAGCAATCTTTTCCACTATCTTGGCTGCCTCTTCAGGCGAGACTTGCTGATACAACATTCTCATATCGGGTTTTCGTGCCCAGTGCACAAGCAGCCCACCAACGATGGCAAAGGTCAAAACGACTGCAATAAGCAACGCCTGCTGAATTATCCCCAACCTTTGCCAGATTGCCCTTATCTTTTGCAGAAATCCCATTTTTGTTGTGCCTTACCTTTGAAAATTCTCACAGAAAAGGCGCGTCGCACCAAATGCTTAGCCCATCACAAAGGCATATTCATAGTCTGCTTATACGCCTCGATTAACTTATTTCGCACGCCCACAAGAAGCTTGAAGGTCAAATCAGCTTTCGCCATTTCTGCAACCACTGAATTGATGTCCTCATTTTTGCCGGTCAACAAATCTTTTATGGACGTATCTGATGATTGTTGCATCTGGTCCACTTTGGATATGTATTTTCCTGCTGCTTTGATGGCGTCGGCAAAATCCGATTGTTTGCCCTCCGCGGCGCCCGGTTTAGGCGTGCTTATTAAATCGGTCCCTATTTGGGGTGTTATCGAGCCGACATTGGGATTAAAGTTAATCATCGCTTATTTCCTCACTTACCTTAGTAATTCCAGAGACGTTTCAACCATTTGCTGATAACGTTTTAACACCGCTGCGTTCGCTTGATACGCACGCGTCGCAATAGTCAGATTTATCATTTCAACAGGCAGATTGACATTGGGCATCTCGACGTAACCATCTTCGTCCGCTTCAGGATTTCCGGGGTCGAAAATTCTGTTAAAGCTACTCATATCCTTCACGACCTTTTGCAGCCCCACGCCGCCAGCTTCTTCCTCTGCCTCAAACACCGCCTCGAGACGCCGATATGGCTCTCCCTTGCCGGCATCGGTAGTCTGGGCGTTGGCCACATTTGAGGAAATCACTTCCATCTGCTTTCGCTGGACCTTCAAACCGGAAATCGCAATGTCTATTGGCCCGAAAACATTGTCCACTTTCATTTGCCGCGTTCCTTTTTGCCTTATTTGCTGCTATTTGCTTCGTCCTGCTGAACTATCCAAATGTGCATTTATCTCAAATAATAGAACATCATTCCAAGCGCAGCGAGAAATCTATTATTTGGGCTGACCAGACCCTTCGCTTCGCTCAGGGTGACAATTTTGAGATAGTTACTTAATGTCCATTGCCAGCTCAATCTGCTTATACTTTTTGCCTAACAGCCGGACATACGCCTTGTGCCTCAGAGTATTTTTAACCATTTCCCCCACTTCCACCTCATAACTTACATCATTTCCATTTGACTTCACGGGCGTCTGATTGGGCTGGTAAATCTCCGGCTCAATTTCACTTATATCACCCCCGTGGCCGGACGAATCCATAGCTTTTGTAAGCAGCTCCCCGAACTTTACATCAATCCTGCGGTATCCGGGCGTCTCCATATTGGCGACGTTATTGGCAATCGCCTTCTGCCGCAGACCTTCCGCTCCTATACCAGCGGCAAGAATTTCTGTTATATCCCTGGTCTTAATCATTACCGTTCATCCATTTCCATAAGCACAAACTTTGTCCGCCCATCAAAATATGCAATAGTTGTGCCAAACATTCAGGGACTATCGTTTTTCGCTGCCTTCTGGTTATATTATGTAGAAAAACGCCTCCCTATACCAACTCTCCCATTTCTGTTGTTTAAGCAATGTCAGGATTCTATACAACGGTGTGTGTTTTTTTACCCATTCGACTCGTCCGAAACGACATCGGTCTCGCTCAGGGTGGTGAGCAACGTCGAACCAGCCGGAAATCTTTTCCCGATACTCGGAGTTTTTCTCCACAATCATCCCTTATGCTATTCCATAAATTCTGCTGGTTGACACATTCTCAATATCCATAAGTGTTTTATTGATAAGCAGTTACTTTCCAATACGGATGTGGCCTTGCACTTTGGCACACATGTTGCTTCAAATACGATGGCTTTGTAAGGACTGGCGTATGACTCATAACTTGTTGGCCGTCGAGAGTATGCTCGCAGGCACAGCCGGCGTCTCTGTCGCTTTGCCCTCTCACCTTACAACCAGAAATCCAAATCGCTCCTCGAAAGTCCAGTCGGACAATCCGTCCTCAACTGACAGTCCGCAATCTGCACAATTCGATTCTGTCCTTGCCAATAGCCAACTCCAGTCCAGCGGACCCCCGGCGGAGCAGTCCCCGAAAGGGGTCAAGACCCCAAGTGGCTTGCTCTCCGAAGATGATGCGTCTCCAATCTCACAGAAAACACAGGACAAAAAGGAACTTGAAAACCAAGGCAAGGATTCTCTAATCTATCAGATAATAGATCCCTTGCAGGTAGTCCTTCCGGACACATTGGCAACTGCCAATGTTACATCTGAGCTAAGTGGTATCCCCTCTAAACCATCTGCCAACTCTACCCCAGAGAGCAGCGTCGATGTTACAAAAATGGCTGCCTCAACACTTATCACCGCAAAACCGTCCGGGCAAACCGCTCCCGGGGCCGTCAAATATGATGTATCATCCAGCCCGATGGCAGCCGATAATGAAAAAGGCACGAGCCCTAATGGAACGCCTCTCACCCAGACAGATTCATCTATCACTAAGGTCGCTATCGAACAGACCTCTGCTTCAGTTTCTCAACGCACCGATGTAGAAACTGGTGGTAATAAGACAACTATGCCTTGTAAAGGCACTGACGGACAACAGATGAGAGAGCAGGATCCTTCACAGATTGTTCAAATTCAGTCAACAGAACTTCAAGAACAGGTTGCGCCAAATAAACAGGATGACAATAAAACGGATTCTCGCAAGATACGAACAGCAACAACATCCATTGATGACGGCACTAAAAAGATAACCGGAAATCTATTAGCTGATTCTGCGGCACACAAGCAAAAATCCCCAGAAATTCAACTCTCTGACTCAAAACAGCAAGACCCCAATAAATCAGCTTTGCAAAGTAAGTCGAGTTTCCTGGATGTGGTTTCTGCCGGTGACACTCAGAATTTCGCTGCTAAAGAGCTGTCTTATTCTCCTGAAATCGCAAAAACCGCTAATGGCAATAACTCGGATAACATCTTGGGGAGCATTAAGGACCAGATTCTGGGGTCTATACAAAGCTCTCTAAGTAATGGTGAGCGGGAAATCAACATTCGCCTCAATCCTCCCGAGCTTGGCAAGGTCGTCATAAAATTCCAGGAGCAAAATGCTCAAATCACCGGCTTGTTGGAAGTTACCGAAACCCAGACCCGCTATGAGCTTGAGCAGGCCCTCCCCCAGCTAATCCGCGACCTTCAAGATTCAGGCATAGAGATAAAACGTCTTGAGGTCGTTCTTGCAGAGCAAACCGGCCAGCAGTCATCTGCGGACCATTCAACGCCGGATAGCTGGTTCCACCACGATAGATTCAGCGAATCAGACGCTTTGGGCAGCGGCAAATCTTCCAACTTCTGGCTGACATACGGCGGCGGTCCTGCGGACATATTCCACGCGATACAAATCACGGACGGCTCCATAGATATTCTGATGTAACTGAACCATTCAGCCACAAAGGCACGAAGTCACAAAGAAATTATAAATTAAAAAAACTTGGCGTCTTTGTGTCTTGGTGGCAAAAACACGCGTTTTTCCAAAACCCGACCCGCAATATCAGCAACACCAGCAACCAAATTACAGGTCCAACCGGTCATAGCACATTATATATAAATGACCCCCTTAAGTCGGCGTTACCTTCAACGATAATGTGAGTTGGAAGCGCATTTTTTGGCGCGCTATGTCTATCTTGTGTGAATTCGGCTTGACGGGGCCGTGAAATAGTTTTGGGGTTTTTTTAAGGAGTCAAAGATATGTTAGCAATTAAGAGCAATATTATGGCCGCAAATGCCGCCCGGAATTTGGGCCAGAGCTACGACGCCTTGGCCGTATCGGTCGAGAGACTCTCTTCAGGCCTGCGTATCAATACCGCGAAGGATGACGCAGCAGGTCTGGCTGTCCGTGAGTTGATGCGGGCCGACGTCGCTGTCCTCCAGCAGGGTGTTCGGAACGCACAGGATGCCACCAGTATGCTGCAGACAACGGAAGGTGCTATGCAGACAATCGATGATATGTTGCTGCGTATGAAGCAGTTGGCTGAGCAGGCAGCAACGGGCATCTATTCTTCTGCACAGCGAACTATTATGGACAATGAGCTGGACGAATTGGCGAGCGAAATCGAACGTATCGCCGGCTCGGCTGAATTTAACGGCATCAG
>CAZKOQ010000003.1:0-35913 GCA_964554425.1 uncultured Pirellulales bacterium
AGATTTTGATGGTGCCGTTACCGTGGCCTGCCAGCAGGTCTTTGCGAGCATCTGCATCCCAATAAACTACGCGGGGAAAGCAGCCCAGGCAGCCGGCTGGAGCGCAATAAAGGTCAACGCCGTTGGACTGTGCATAGAAAAAATTTGAGAACGCCGGCTCTGATTCGGTTCCCCCATTAAGATACACGCGGACCTTGCCATCGCCGCCGCCAATTATCAGGTCTTTTAATCCATCATTATTCCAGTCCACATAGGACGGCACAGAATACGTGCCGACATCTATGTCAAGACCGCCGGCTTCGACAAGCTCCTCAGGTCCAAGATTAAGTAAAAGAGCGCCTGCGAAACCCTGTTGTGCCCATACCAATAGTATGCAAACGACCAGTGACACCAGCACTCTATGTCTCATCACACACCTCCCCTTTACAATTCAAAATTCAAAGTGTAAAAATCAAAATGGAGGAAGATATATTCCACACTTTTGCACTTTGCATTTTTAATTTTACGTTTGGAATACCACCCATCCGTGAATTAATAATAGTGTATCCGATTCGGAGAAAATTGTCAAGAAAAACATCGGCAGTATTGGGATGAAAGGCATTTTCAGCCATCATACTTCATTTATTATTGGTCTTTCGGCTTTAAGTGCGGGATGGTTTATTATTCACCCAAGATATGTTAATTTACTCAAACCGAGCAATGATTAGTATAGCAATGAGCCAATCCACCAACGTTGTCCCGGCAGAAAAGGAAAAGCAGGTTATGAACAAAGATAAAAAATTTACAGCCGTTTCCGGCGTCAAAAACCTCGCCGTCACTATCGTGTACGATAATAATCCCTACAAGGAGGGGCTTCAGACCGGCTGGGGATTTTCCTGCCTGATAACCGGAGCCGAGAAAACCATTCTATTCGACACCGGCCCAGGAAGCGGTTTGCTGGCGAATATGGAAAGATTACAGATAGACCCTGCCGAAATCGACACTGTATTTCTCTCTCACATCCACCCTGACCACACCGGAGGGCTGGACAGCTTTCTTACAAAAAATCACAGAGCTACAATTTACCAGCCAAAAGGATTTCCAAAGAAGTTCAAAGACAAGATGCAGGCGCAGGGAACAAAAATAGTGGAAATCGAAGGGCCTTTGATGATTTGTGAAGCTGTTTATTCCACAGGCCGGCTTGGGAAATGGATAAAAGAACAGTCCATCCTCGTCCGCACAGATAAAGGTTTGGTCATATTATCGGGATGTTCACATCCCGGCATTGTAAGAGCTGTGGATAAAGCAGTAAGTCTGGTAGAAGATAACATCCTCCTCGTGATTGGCGGCTTCCATCTCGAGTGGACACTGATAGGCAGGACAGAAAAAATCATCACATCCCTTAAGCAGCGGGGCGTTCGATATGCAGCCCCCTGCCATTGCTGCGGCGATAAGGCAAAAAGATTATTTGAGAGATATTTCGGCAGCGGTTATATAAGCATTGGCGCAGGGAGAATTATTCGTGTGCGCGATTTATAGTGACGGCACGGTTACTCCCGGCGGGCATCGAGGCAGCGACGTAGGAGCCGCAGCTGTCTATCCACATAAAATAGATATACAAAATACACAAGCCACGCCACGGTAAAAGCTAAACACAGATAACGCATCGACAATATCTCCAAAACTCTTATCCTACTTTGGGGTCAATTTTAATTTTCAGCACATCCGTCCTAAGCCATATTAGCACCGTCGCCAGAAGCAGCGTTCCGCCGACGGCCATAGTGAAGGCGGCGCTTTGCCAGCCGCTTGCAAAAGTAAAGTTTGGCCAGTGGATATCAGGGACATAACGAGCGCTGATAAACACAAGCGGGACATCCACAAAGGCAATAATGCCGAAGACGGCACAAATCTGCGGTTTTCGCTGCTGGACAGGAAGAGACGCCCGTAAAATTAAATAAGCGACATACAAAAACCAAAGCATTGCCGAGCTGACCAGCCGAAGACTTGGCGTCCACCACACACCCCACGTCGCATAGGCAAAGATTGAGCCGGTAGCGTTCAGAACCGTTGCGAAAACGAAGCCGACCTCACCGCAAGCGGCAGCGATGTGGTCCCACGTCTGAGTCTTTGTCCTCAAATATTGTATCGAGCAGATAAACAGCGCCACAAAACACACGAGCGCGGAAATTGCCGCCGGAACGTGAATATAAATGATATTATACTGCGGCGGCTGGACAACGGCGACCGACAAAGCCAGCCAGCCGGATGCAAGTATCAAACAAACACTAAGGACTATAAAAAGTAATCGCATTTGTAGTTTCTATTCTCCTATTACGAGGCCGAATAACAACCAGCATACCATTACAAATATCGCGTCGAACGCCGCTATATATCCGACAGCCGAACGGAAATCAGCCGCAATGCCAAACGCCCAGGCAGCCGCCGGCTGGTCGCCGGCGGGAGCCAACAACGTTGTCAAGGCAACAACAGCCGGTATCATCATAGGCATAAGCACAGCCATTACAAGGATGCTCAGAAGCGAGCTTGCGGCCTTTGTCTGATGGACGACGCATCCCAAAAGCGTCCCCACGCTACATATACCGATATTGCCGAGCAACAATATCACAATAAGCTGAAGCCAGCGGTCTTCGATATTGACTTTGAAAAGCACAAAAACCACCGGCACGGCAACAATCTCGAAAATGCACAGTATGGCGACATTTACCAATAATTTTGCGATGTAGATGTCACCCGCATCAACCGGCGCAAGGATAAGAGAGCTAATGCAATCGTTCTCATACTCAACGGCAAAACTCTTATCGCAGGCCAAAATCCCCGAAAATAATATTGCGACAAGCAGCACCGCACCTGCCATAACTGATATGTCGGCTGATACCGCAGGAGCAGCCGCGCGAAAAATCCACGCAATAAGAATGCCCAGGCAAATCTGCACCGCCAGCAGCTGCTTTGCCCGCAATTCGGTGAGCAAATCCTTAATAAATAACGCCCTTATAGTGTTTCCGATGCCGCGCAACTATTTTCCCTCGCGTATAAAAGATAGTCTTTTGTGAATGCGTCCATATCTATCTGGCATACATTCGCGGTGAGAATCAGCTTGCCCTTATCTAATACCGCCACCCTGTCGCAGCACTGCAAAGCCAGACTGACATCGTGCGTCGTCATCACAATTGCCCGGCCCTGACCTTTGAAGCTCTTTAATATCGCAACAAGGCTTTTCCTTGCGTCGGTATCTAATCCGGTGAATGGCTCGTCAGCGAGCAAGACGGTCGGCCTGTGAACCATTGCTCGAGCGATTGCCAGCCGTTGCAGCATCCCTCGCGAGAGAATGCCGGCTCTGTCATAACGGTAAGGTAACAGGTCAACTTGCTCCAGAAGCTCTTTGATATGGGCTTCGCTATCCCGCAGACCATACAACCCTGCGAAGAACTGAAGATTTTCGATAACTGTCAATTGTGAATACAGCATACTTTTGTGAAATATCGCCCCGAGAATCGGCTTTACGCGTTGGGGCTGCTTTTGCACATCAAAACCGCAAATCCTGACAGTCCCGGCGGTCGGCTGCAGGAGGCCGGCCATTATCCGAAGCAGCGTGGTCTTGCCCGCTGCATTGGGGCCGCAAATGCAAAGGATTTGCCCGGCAGCCAGATTAAGGTCAATATCTTGCAGCACAAGCTGGCTGCCGAAGGATTTGGATATGCCCGCAACATCAATCGCAGGGACATCTTTTGGTAGTTTCTCAGCCATTTGAAATTGTGAGGGATTACGGACTTATCAAATTTGGGTCCAGTCGTGCCCTGTATTTTGACTCGCAGCGGGTCAGAATTTTTGCGGCCTGAAATGAGCCATCACCAGCAACCATACCTTCAACAACGACCTCTTTGCCGGCGGCGAAATTCCTCGGCACCGCACCTCGGAACTTAATCAAAAGTGAGCTTTTCTGGCCCGCCAGCTCGAAGTTAAGCTCCATTTTTTCCACATTATTGACCACGCTGCCTTCCTTGACTTTACCGGCAAGACGAATGATGCGGTCAGGGTCAATTCTGGACGTTTTTTTTTCGTCGCCCTGCTGCATCGGCACAGAGGCAACCTTAACAAACTCATCTACCGAATAATAATAAGCCCAGGAAGACCGAAACGTCTGGTGCAATAGATACGCAGATGCTATGCCTATAACAGCCACTGCTATAATAATTTTTGTCAGCTTTGTCGTATCCATCGGATAGTCCCTTAAAGCCACGTCCTAACAATCTACGCCAAATCGCGGAGAATTGCAACACGGCAGAGCCGGCGAAAAACATAAAACGATATGCGAGTAAAGAATTGTTTGACAAAACCAACTGGATTGTAAATAATAAAGTGAAAATTTGAACGTAGCCGGCGAGGGAAGGCCGATGCGCCTTGTCGTGAAACAAAAAGGTCGAACAGTAAATGCGTTTCGCTTCAGCGAAGGGCCTATTTACATTGGCAGGCATACACACAGCCAAGTGCTTTTGCCCGATAGAGCTGTATCGAGGCAGCACGCCGTAATTTTTGCAACCACAGAAGGCAAATGGATGGTGGAAGACCTGGATTCGGCCAACAAAACATATCTAAACGACAAGCCGGTTCACAAGGCCGAAATCAAGTCGGGCGACCGTCTTCGCATAGGCGACTTTACAATCGAAATTTCCTTAGAAGCTGACGCCGAGAAAACGATTCACTTAGAAGATACCCTTGTAACGACCACACCTAAATTGCAGGTCATAATAAGAAAGCCCGATGTCGAACACGCACCCGACATCCGGCTGCCTGCGAAAAGGGTAAAAGACTTTCTGCAGGCAACCGAAGCGATTTGCAAAGCGGCCGGGCCCGATGAAATGCTCAACACCTTACTGGATATCGTATTGAAACAATTCGCCGCATCCCGTGCCTGGTGCGCTTTAAGAAATGAGCCAAGCGGCCCGATGACTTCGCACACGGGCAGAACGCAAAAAGGTGAAAAGGCAGAATTAAGCGACCTGAAACCAACTGCTAAAATCACACAGGCAGCCGAGAAGAAAGAGTTCCTGCTTTTACCACAGGTGCCCGGCGAAATGCAGCAGGGGATACGTTCTGCAATGATAGCGCCGATTATGGACACAACCGGTTGCTTCGGCGTAATATATGTTGACAACGCAACAGAGCAGCAGCCCTACACACTTAGCGACCTGGATTACCTTATGATACTGGCCATTCACACAGCGGCGATACTGGAGAACTTCTAAAGCCCCCACACAAGAATACAGAATTCAGAACACAGAATACTGTATTCTGACTCCTGTTTCCTATATTCTGACTCCTGACGCCTGGACAGCTTATAGCCCACCGACACTTGTGACGGGCTGGCCGGTCAAGGTAACGTTGCGTATCCTGAAAGGAATCTCGTTCTTTTTCAGGTCCTCGAAGACATTCACGACAATCCGTGCGCTGGCTGGGACATTGCCAGGGACGGAAAATTTGAGCATTGTCGTGCCGTCTATAGATGCGGCGCTTCGCCTGGTAATATCTAACTTTGCACCGTCCTCGGTGGAAAATGTTACGGACCCGATTGCTTCAGCCGACAGGTCCAACCTCAAGCCCAACATCGTAGCGTTTTTCTGCCACGGGTCGGCCTCGATTGAGCTTATGACAGCGCCTAAGTCGGCGCCTTTGGCCCCGACTTTAAGTTCGATAATGCCCAAATCCGTATCCTTTGAGCCGCTGGCCGTCAGATACTCAAGGATTCCGGAGACCTCCTCCAAGCCGCGAGCGGCTTCATCGGGCAAAAGCAAACCGGCATCGAATATGACGGTCTTGTTGTCTGTTGCGAGGGTCGGGAATCTAATCTTGCGGTCCCACTGTTCCTTCGGCAGCAAATCCTTGCCACTGTCGGTAATCGCTTTTTCGACCCTGCCGCTCGGCACCCTAATCACGGTGGTCGGCAGCTCCGCTATCAGCGATAGGGTATAGCCGCTATTCTGGCCGAGAGGCATTATGCCCCGCCCAAAGTCTGAAAGCCGAATCAGACGAACACCGCCGACTATCACCTTCATTCCCGCCTCTTCTTCGGTGGCAGGAGGCGTGATTTCGGTAACTGTAACTTCAGCAGGAGGCGTAACTATCTCTGGAGCTGTCTCTATTGGCCCTTCTTTGAGGCCCAACTGGCCAAGAACAGCTTGATAGTCCGCTTTGGCGGCGGTCATCTCGGTAGTATAATCGAAAAGTGGCTTTGCGGCTGCGTCCACTACAACACGAATGGGCGCCCTTTGACCGAAAAGCAATTCATTCATCTCCAGGTCATTTGGGCCGGAAGAGGTAGGGTCTTTACCTGAGCGGATTTGCTCCTTCAGCCACATCTCATCCTGTATCTTCCGGTCAATAATCCCCAGCAACCTGGCGCCATCAACGACTATGCGGACGGTCTGGTCGTCAATTTGCTCAAAGTTGGTAACCTCTTTAATCCGGCCCGGAAGGTGCAGAATTATCTCGCTTTTGAAACCTGCGAAAAAGCCCTGCAGCATCGGCTTGCTTTGTTCGTATTGCATCCTTGCCTGGCGAACCTGCTCGTTGAGCTTTTCTTCTGAGAGCACTGGTGGAGGAGCAGTTCCTCTGCCGGCCCCGCCGGCTCCCCCACCGGCAGCACCGGTTTGGCCGGTTTTCATTTCAATAATTATCTCGCCGCTTTCGCTGCGGGAGAAGACCAGTCCACTGTCGGCACCCCCTGACGGGCCACCCAGAATAGCGTTGTGAATAGTCAGATTGTTAATATCAGGAAAATAAGCAGTGCCTTTGAAATACATCTTGCCCTGGTCGGTTATCGTGTAGGAGACATCCTTCCAGGCATCAACGCCCGACGATTTGCTCAATATCTCTTTGACACTCTGTTCGAGCTGCGCCTGTGTGTCGGCCCCGCCAGGGCTTCCCGGTTGCGGACGGGTCATCAGAGGAGATTGGCCGCCTACATCTCCAGGAGGCGTTCCGCCGCCCGTCGTTTCAACAAAACCTGGTCCGAGGTTCATCGACACGAAAGTTCGTTCGTGAATTACTTTCCCTGAACCATCCGGGTTCACTGTCAATTCATCTTTTGTTTCTATGCAGCCGACAATGGCCGTAAGGCCAATGACTAATAAAATCCGGCTAAGTCTTTTCATAATATAGACCTCCTGCAAGGGTTAATCCGCCTCTGGCGGATAAATATGGCTTAAAAGACAATATAATGATACCTTTTTCGGCAGGGGTTTGTCAATGGTAAATGTACACAGCAGACAGCGTGCCCTGTTAGAAACGTCCCCTTTTTGTGTCGTATTTCCCTCCGTAGAGTTTCTAACAGGGCGTGCAGCGTAAAGGATAATCACACCTCCGCCATTCAGTTTTGGCGGCATAAACGCTATACGCTGAACGCTATTTCCGAAATTTCCACGAATCTGCGGTAATACCTTCGGCCGGCATCCATTCGACATGCCAATCAAGAAAGAGGCAGTGGCTGCCATTTCTGTGTCGGGCACGTGCTATCCGCCGGCCTCTATAAGTATCCTGGCTATTGGAGGTCGGCAGATGTCCGGGCGTCCAGACGTCGCATCGGTCTATGCCTGGGTCGCCTGCGCTTGTGATTATCGGCCTCCAATCACCATCCTCATTATCAGCCAGATAAATAGTATATGCACGCCGGTTGCAGGCGGTCAGCCGGCTGGGTGTTACTATTTCGTGACCGACCATATCGGTGCTGCTATCAAAGGTCCAGCCATTGACTACGTAGCAAACGGTTTGCCTTCTATCCGGGTAGCTTGGGCAGCGGTATATCTTTACGGTGCGGTAGTCATTGCCGACCGGCTTCTGGGCCAAAAAGGGCATAAAAATCTGATACCAGGCCTTTCGACTATTGCCCGCCGCCCCGCGGGGAACGTATAGGTCCCACTCCTCGGCATATAAATTGGCGGCCAGGCCGATTTGCCTAAGGTTACTTTTGCAGAGGATATCCTTCCCCTGTCCTCGCGCCTTTCGTAGTGTCGGCACCATTATCGCCATAAGGATTGCAATAATGGAGATTACAACCAGAAGCTCGATGAGCGTGAAGCTGTTCTTGGTTCGTAGTTCATTGTTCATAGCATCGACTAACGACTATCAACCAGATGGTTCGTGCAGGCAATCTATACGTATGCCGGGGAGCGAACTACCATCCGGTTTTCGCAGCCGCACGCAGAATTCCCACGGCAGGTTATTCTGCGTAATTTTCAGCATCAGCAGGTTCCAGCCCTGGTTGAGTGTTACGTTCACATTATCCGAACCCGGCGTTAAAGGCCTGGCGACATTGTTGGCGTGAACGATAGTTCCATTGAGCCACGCCTTGACGCCGTCATCACTTCCAATCTCCAATCGCCCCTGCTGCCGGCTGTCGGAATGTATGCAGGTCCGCAGATACGCGACCCGCTGCTCGCCACCATATAGTTTGAGCAAATCCAGCACAAACGGTCGGCTTGGGTCTGTGCCCGCAGGCATTACTATCCATTTTACTTCTTTGGCATCGGCCGTTTCGGGCGGAAAGGCAATGTCAAAAAGCGCAGCATAGTTTTTGCCCTCCTGCATATACGGCCCGCAGACCTGCCAGGAGGTGATGTAATCCTCGAATTTCTCAATTGTGTTAATGACCTCCTGGGCGAGCTTTCGAATGGAATCATCCTTCGCAATCGAGAGCACTTTTTGGACGGCGGCCTTCGACGGGTCAGGATGGCTGCCACAAATGCCGGCGGCAATCTTTACCACAGCCAAAGACGCCTCGGTTTTGACCGCCTCATCGTCCAAGCACGGCTCAATCATTTGCAGGGCCTTCAGGTCACTGACATTGGCCAGGCCGGAGAGCACAAGCTTTTTCTCGACAGGACCACGAGAATCCTTTAGTAGCTGCGTCCATACCTGGAGCATTTTCCCCGTATCTCTCCGTAAGGAGTCCCTAGGACTATCAGGAGCAGGTAAAGCCAGAAGACGAACCAGCCCGCGAAGCGCAAGGATGCGATGCGTCTGCTGCTGCACGGTGATGTCATTCCCGCGAAAGCGGGAATCCATTTTGAAGATTTCAAGCAAAACATCTGTCGCCGCAGCATCGGGCCAGTTGGCTAGCTCACGCACGGCTGTGTCTATAACCTGACTGTCACTATCTTTTAATCCATCCCGCACTGCTTGCATTGCCGGGGCGTTTGCGATGCCACCAAGCACTCGCAGCAATGAGCACTTGACTGCCGGACGCTTCTCGCTGCGCAGCGCATCCAGCACAACATCGGTCTGCTTCAAGCGTCGTGGCACGGCCATCCTGGCCGTGTCTTCACGGGCTGGAAGCCCGTGCCACCCAGCCGCTATCACAGCTTTCTCGGCTTCTCGTCTGCCGCTTTCGCCGGGCAAATCAACAAGAAGTTTTACTAATGCCGGCAAATCCTTTTCATTTGCAAGCCGGCCTAACGCCTTAAACGCTGCTGTGCGGACCTTCGCATCAGGACTTGCCGCCTCTTTCAGAATCGCACCAACCGCACTCTCGGCGTTACGCTCAAAGAGCACCTCAATCAGATTAGCCCGCACCTCCGGCTGCGATTTCTGCATACTTTTCACTATCGCTTCATCGACGCCATTTCCGCGAAGCCGTGCCAGACTACCGAGGGCCGCGGCCTTCTCGCCGGCATCATCATTTTTTGTAGCGACTTCAACGAGAAAACCAACCGATGTGGCATCGCCGAGCTTTCCAACGGCATCTATCGCCGCCTTTCTGACATCGGCGTTCTGGCTTTTGGCCGCGATAGTCCCGGCAGGGATGGCTTGCGCCATTACCGCGGGCAAGGCATTGGGGTCGCCGCGGTCGGCCAGAGCACCGAGCAAAAGAACTTGATGGTCGGAAGGTATCCTGGATATTTCCGCCGCAAATAACTCGGTAACGCCCTCACCTTGCATTGTCCTGACGCAGCCGGACGCAACCGTTCTAACTGTTCGGTCCCCGTCGCGCAGGGCAGCAACGACCAATCCAGCAGAATCTTTGCCGCCGACCTCGGCCAGTCCCCTCACTGCTGCGCTGCGAATAATTGCCGGCTCCGCCGTAAGGCGTCCTGCGGACTGCGCAGCCGCTAATTCTTTATAAATTGCTATTGCCTGCTCTTTTTTGCCTTCAGCTACCAATTGTTCGGCGCATCTCAGATAAGCATCCGTAGCCAACAATCGCAAATCCGGGTCGCCTTTGGCTCTTGCCTCAGATAATATTTTTCTTGTCTGGTCGCCGCCGATTTTTCCAAGTGCCGTAATCGCCGCGTCGGCGACACCTCTTTCATCGCCTAATGCCCGCTCACCCAACAGTCTCACACACTCTGAGATGCCGTCACGCCTATCACCCAATAGATTTATGATACGGACCTGCACCTTTGGCGGGGCTTTTCCCAAGGCGTCACGAAGGGCCTTGCCTGCTTCGGGACTCTGGTTTTGCCCGATCGCATAGCACGCCATATCCGCAGTTTGTTCATCTAAAAGCAATTTTGCCACAGCCGGCACCGAATCGGCTGTCCCGATTTGCCAGAGCTGTCTGCATATAAAAGATTTGCACTCAAGCGAGGTATTGGACTGTAGCAGCTTGGCAAGCTCCAGCTCAATATATTTGCGAAGCTCGATTCTGTTTTGCGTGTCGCGGACAAGCTCTTCGACCGCCATCAGGGGGTCTCTGCTCATCCCACGGTCATAGTTAGCAATTGCCGCCAGTTTCTTGTCAACGTCCGGCTTATCAATCGCAGCCCAAACGCCGCCCGCGGCAAAGCCCAAGCACAATGCTACCAAAAGCATTCGTGCAAATACTTTTTTGCATATTCGCATCGCTTCTCTTCCACAGTTTTTAGCTTTGAATTTTTAGTTTTGAGTTTATTCTATAGCCGCCACGGCCATCGCATCGCCCTGCCGGTCATCTTATTGGCGAGCTGGTCGCCTATGAAACTTTCTTTGTTCGGGTCCCACTTGAGCGGGCGTCCAAGCCAGTAAGCAATATTGCCTAAGTGACAAACCGTTATGGACCGACAACCCACCTCGGCGTCGCTGGCGGGTCTCTTGCGACTTTTGACGCACTCCAGGAAATTGTCCTGATGATTTATGCTCTCGTATAAATGAATTTCGTCTAGTCTTATTTCCTGCCTGAGCATGCTCTCAGGCGAAGCTATCAGGTGCTCACGGCTGACCTCAACGAAACCATCCGTGCCGGTGAACCGAACGCCTGGGTCGGGTCTGCTGATACCATCCCGGGTCATAATGGCGCCGTTGGCATATCTATAAGTAAGAACCTTGAAGTCTTTTCCATCCGGCGGAATAATCTCCACCGGCCCGCTGTCATCTGTTCCCAATCCCCATTGGGCGATGTCGAACATGTGCGCACCCCAGTTGGTCATCTCTCCGCCCGAATAATCACGATACGCCATCCAGCCGCCCGGCGCAACCGCTGATGTATAGGGTCTCCACGGCGCCGGCCCCAGCCACATATTCCAGTCGAGCCAGGGCGGCTCCGGCTCATCCGGCGCGAAACAGGTCCAGACGGGCGGCCCGCCGACATTAACCTTTATTGACTTGACCTGACCGATGTAACCGTTGCGAACAAGCTCGCACGCAAAACGGAAATTCCTGTCCGAGCGCTGCTGCGTGCCCACCTGGAAGATGCGCCCGAAACGGCTGACGGCACGGGAAAGCTCTCTTGCCTCTTTGATAGTAAGCGAAAGCGGCTTTTCGCAATAGACATCCTTGCCGGTCTCGACGGCAGCAAGCGAGACAAGCACATGCCAGTGGTCCGGCGTCCCCACAAGCACCGCATCGATGTCCTTGCGCCCGGCGAGCTGCCGGAAATCACTGTAGCCGGCGCAATCTTTATTGCCGTAGAACTTATTGACGATGTCACGGGCATTATTGCGATTGTTGGCATTGACATCACAGACGGCCACAAACTGCACGGACGGCTTACTCAAAAAACCGCCCCCCTGAACCCATATCCCGCCCCCTATATGGCGCGTCCCCTGTCCACCGACCCCGATAGCGCCCATCACGATTCGCTCACTGGGCGCAATAGAACCGTCCTTTCCCAGCACAGACGATGGAATAAAATATGGCGTAGCTGCCGCCGCACTCAAAGCAGCTAAGCTGCGCCTTAAAAACTGTCTTCGTGAAATCCTGCTCATACATTCCTCATCCACAATTTTTATCCGCCTAAGGCGGATTAAGTTTTGAGCTTGTTATAAGGTCGCCAAACGGCGCAAGGAGTTGATATTTGTTCTGCCAGGTTGTGTACATAATCCCGACCGCTTGTGGCGTGCGTCCCAGCGCCTCAAGCCAGCCCTTAGGATTGTCGAGTGTGTCCCCATCATAATAAGCGCCCGCCAGAGTTCTAAAGCCCAAAGATGAGAAGAACTTTAAGCTCTCGTTGCGCTTCTCGTAATACCAGCAGACGATAACAAGGTCTTTGGGTATGTAATTCCAGGAGCCGGTGAAGTCGCCATCGACAAGATAGTAATTGTCGTGGGCATTGTGATTTGGGTCGAGCATATCGGACCATATAAAAATCTCTGCCCGCGGATTGACCCGGCGGATTATCTCAACCTGTTTGGTTATGCAATCGCCGAGTATCTGGGCCATTGTCATTTTACGCTTTTTGCACGCCTCGCACGCACCGCCCGCCCTTATCTCATCCATACTCAATAGATATTTATTCGGGGCAAGATTCTTGTGTATAAGCTGCACTTCCTTCTCCCAGATTTCGTAAAGCTTCGGCTCCGACATACAAACAGTAACCTGTCCATTATTTATCGCCATCCCGTGGTAGTAGCTGACTCGCAGGCGCTGTCCATTTTTGATTTTACTTTCCGGCAATATCACAAGTTGGGGCGGCTCGTGGTCAAACCTGAAGTTCAATCTTGGGTCCTTGACCTCGGCAAAGTCCTTGCCTTCCTGGTAAACTAATTGCGTTTCCTCGTCCCGCACCGTTAATGGTGTTCCGGGGCGTCTGAGGATATTTAAGAGTCCGACTTCTTCAAGCTGCAAATCATCAACCCAGAATTTCCCCGTCTTTCCGCCCCAGGCGCCGACGTATATCCTGACCTTATCGAAGCTAAAGCTGTTAAAGCCCATCACCACCCGTCGCCAGTCGCAAGAACCCGGAACCGCCGGCTCCCAGGGTGCAAGGTCGCGTCCATCAGGACTTAAAACCATAAGCCGCAAAGAGCCGGTTGGCTCAAGTCGCTCGGTCTTGACCTGGCAGCTTAACCTGTAACAGCGATTCGGGCGGACTTTGACCTCCTGCATCACCCTTGCGTGCCCGTGCTCAAACTTGCCGAAATTCTCAAACCTCAGAGAAGCTTTACCGCTTTTGAACACCTCTTTGTCGATAAATGAGACCTCGCCGGGTCTATCGTGAAATGCGTACCCCGTAAGACGATTTCCGTCATACTCTTCAAAACCGGAATTTGCAATTTGCACGGTTGGGTCTGGAACCAGATGTGCCTTGCTGTTTTGCACAACAAACAAAGCATCTTTTACAGTAATCCCCGCCGCCAGATTTTTATCATAAGAAAGGATAGAACCTCCATACCCAGCTGAGAAAATTATCGGAATTATCTCGATGTTGTGCTGTCCTCCTAGGGAGTCCTTACGGACGCAGATTTGCTTTACTTCCTCCAGCCGTTTGAAATATTGCGGCTCCTGTCGGTCGAGATACTCAAGTCCTCCGGTAAGAACCATCCCGTTTAAGCCGTGCTCGGATGCGGTCTTGACTATGCCTTCGATATCCTTGACGTCGCTGTCGCTGCCAGGCGACTTTGAAACATAAACCCATCGATAAGGATAAACTTTAGCCACGATACATCGAGGTGCACCCAGCAAGACTAATAACAACACAAAAACCAGACATTTTGTCCTCTTTGCTGCCAAATACAGGTCTCCTCGACACTTTAGGGATTGACTTTCACCGAATTAGGTTCGGCAAACTTTACAGCATTAGGTTCATTGGTCTTTATCGCATTCGGCTCACTTGGCATTATTTCTTGGGGCATCTGGACTTTTACTGCATTAGGTTCGGCTGGCGTTACCGCATTTGGCTCTCCGGCTTTTTCCTGGGGTTTCGGCAAATCTTCGAGTAAATCAGTAAGCACCTTGGTCATATACTTGGCCTTCCACTCGGGTATTTCATAGATCCAGCCCTGGTGCTTGGCGGTGAATTCCTTTGCCTTATCCCGTGCAAGCAGCTTGGCTTCTTTCTTCTTAAGCTCATCCTCCGGCTCGTCCTTTCCCACCTCCACAGGCACGTCACCTGTGTATTCTGCCTGGCAGGTTATATAGGTCTTACTATCTTTCTGGGCGAGATTGACTGTATAAACGGTCGAATCTTTAAGCCGGCATACAAATTGTTTGTCGAAAGACAGCCCTGCGGGATTTTTCTTAACATCGTCAAATCTCAGGTTCACCAAAGCAGAAAAAACCGTCTCGCTGTCGCTGCTTTTTAGCCGTTTGCCTTCCGGCATATTCTCAAGCGCCACCGTTTTATCATTCTCACCCGTTTTGAGGGTATATTCTCCGCCTGACAGTTTAACCCTAACCGACTGGATATCCTCTCGCTTAATCGAAGTTAGCTCCTGGTTGACATAGTCTGTCGCCTTTCCGCCGAACCAAGGCGCATTCTGCACTATGTAAACGCTATTGCTGTCGGCCAATCTGACATAATTGCCCTCGCCCAGCTCTCTATCTTTTCCAACGATAACGCCTGTAAGAAGTTTAGAATCGAGTTTGAAAAACTGAACAACACTGCGGGCCTTTTGCTCTGTAACACCAAGCTCCTCGTGATTGGCGGGATTATTCGTATATGGTTTCGATTCCGAAGTGCGGATTTCCAGACACCTGGTAAGCAGCGTATTTATCTGCTTCGGCTCGGCCGGGTAGTTATCCTTGCTTGCGACGACAAAACGCTCTCCTTCGCGCTTCAGTGTTACCGCACCTTCGCCGAAGCCCAGAACGATGCTGCCTATATCAGCGGGGTCAAGCCCCTGAATCAAATAAGCCCCGGCGCCGGCTCCTCCGCCGGGCCCGCTCGAAATACGAGATTGAACCACGGCCCATATCACCATTAAAACCGCTATAATAGCTAAAATTGTAAGTTTCTTACTGCTCATTTATAAAACTCCTGTTTTACTTTTCAAATCCGAAATCCCGACCCGTCGGGACTCACCGCTTACCATTCACCACTCACCAATCTTCAGCTCGGATTTTTCCTTATGCGTCGCTTGCATGACTTATATAGTGTCTCTTTCGAGCAGTGCGGTAGAAGCCCAATACAACTGCTACAACCAACGTCGCCAGCGGAACTGCTAAGGTATTGGCATATTGCAGCTTTCTGCCTAATCGCTCAATCTGCTCGCGCCGTCTCATTTTAACCTCGCGGAGCTGCCCCTGGGCCTGGTGTATCTTTAATTCAACTTCCTTTTTCTTCTGCAATATGGAGCTGCCGATAACCTCTTCCTGCCCCTCTTTGGCCGATGCAACGATGGATTGTAACTGGCTCTGGAAGATAGCAATCTGCGCGTTAATCTTGTTCACCTCTTCTGCTGTTGCCTCTTCGGCCCGTTTTTCAATCTCATCAACGACAACGAACGGCCTTCTGAAATTGCCCCGCGACCTGATTGAAATCAAATCACCTGACCCGGTGAGGTCCTCAATGGTATTAAGCAATAGTGCGCTATTGTCGCCAACGATGACCTTGCCGATGCCGAAGAAAGAATCCTGATAAGCCATAGCATCGCTTATAAAGTCAACATCCGAAAAGACCACAACAGCACAATCTTCTGCGGCTTCTTTAAGGCCAGTAAGCTTCTTTCTGATTTTCTTATCTTCATTTGGGTCTTTAGCTTCTTTTGAAGACTCGTCCTTAACCTTATCCGGCTCAACTTCAATCTCAACACCATCCGGGAAGGTGCTCTTAAAACGGCCTGTAACCAAATAACCCATCACCACGGGCTTATTGCCTTCGATAAACCTACTCATAAGAGCTGACGGCTGCAACATCATCAGCTCATAAGGGCTGCCGATAGAAAAGGAGTTGCCTTTGCTTGTGGTCATAATAAGCGGCGTGTGCGTGAGTTGAGGACTTTCTTTTGTTTCGTTTACGTCCTTTGTCTCGTTGAGCACGCCGGCGAACAGAATCCGAACCTGGTTAAGCTCAGCCGTAACAGGGCTATCGGTGCTAAAACACCCTGGAGCCAAACCGAGGTAACCGATAATCAACTCAGGCCTTTCATTGGCAGCAATAGAGGCCGGGATAGCTATCTCTTTATCGCCGGCAAAGGTGTTCTCAGGCATCTCAAGACCCCATGTCCGCAACAGAACGTTCAAGTCGGAATTTCGCGTGGGCGCCATCCCCATCTGCATCTGCATCCGGTCGGGCCTGTCTGCAAAACAGTGTGGGTCAACACAAACAATGGTCCTGCCCCCTTTAAGAACAAACTGGTCGATTGCAAAAATGGCCGCTGGGGGCAAATTTTTGGGGTGAATGACTAACAGAATATCAACATCGTTAATGTCGTTAACATCGGTCGCAACTTCCTTGACCTCGAATTGCCTGCGCAACTGCTCGACAATAGTCCACGGACCTCTTGGCTGCTGGCCTTGCATCCGCATCATTTGCGCCATATAGCCGCTCATATCATCGCCCATCACAGGCAGCGAGCTTAGTATGCCGACGGTCCTTTTCTGGCGAGTTATCGCTGTATCTATAAGATAGCTTATATCATACTCAAGAAAGTTCTGCCTGTCGGGCGAGAAGAACGGTATTGCCTTTTCGACGCCGAACTGCGTCTGTATTACAAGTCCGAAGAAGAAATTCTCCTCCTCGGTTATAGCGAACCGCCGCAACCCGCACCGAAGCGCCTCGACCTCATCATCCGAAAAAGGCCTCGGGTCGATTACCTGCAGCTCAACCATACCGTTGGAGGCCGAAACATATTCTTCCAATAGTGCCCTGACGAACTGGTAGTAATTGTTGAAAAACCGTATCTGGTCCGGGGCCTTCAAAGTAGCGGTCTTTGCATAGTAGAGCTTGGCCTTAATCGGCTGATTGAGCTTGGCTAAAATCGACTTTGTGCCCTTCGAGAGCGTGTAAAGCTCCTGGTCGGTAACGTCGGCCTTCCAGGACTTGCCGATACTCTGGCAGATACTTATGCAACAGAAAGCAATCACCAGAACAAACACTGTGCCGATAATTGCACGCAACGTCCGATTCATCCCGTTATTACTTTTCCGCTTTTGTGCCATAACTCTACAAACTCCGAACATCGACATCAAAGATTAAAAATCAAATATCAAAAATAAGGAAGTTCCTCAATTTTGATTTTTACATTTTGATATTTGCGTTTGTTTAGCTGGTCTTCCTTTCATCTAAAATAATACAACAGGCGGCAATCCAGCCGATAATCAACAATACAAAATACGAAATGTCCTTGAATTCCAGCACCCCACGCTGGATAGACTCATAGTGCGTCTGAAAGCTCATATTCTCTATCGCCGAAACCAAACCCGCCGGCAAAAAAGTCGAGAGGTAGCCAAGTGTCGTGGGCATCCCCGCAAAGACAAGCACCGCACAGGCAACCACCGACAGGACAAAACTTATTACCTGGTTTTTGCTTACAGCCGAGAAAAAGCACCCGATGGCAAGAAAGCCGCCGGCCATAAGAAAGCTGCCTACGTAGCCGGTAATTATCAAGCCGATGTCGGGGTTGCCGAGATAATAGACCGTCAGCACCATCGGGAATGTCAGCGATATTGCAATTGCAAGGAATACCCAGGCCGCAAAGAACTTACCTAAGACCGCCTGCAGGGTCGTGATGGGCAAAGTAAATAACAGCTCGATAGAGCCAACCCTGCGCTCCTCCGCCCACAGCCGCATCGCAGTAGAAGGCACCATAAAGATAAACAGCAGCGGCAGATTCATAAAAAACACACGCAGGTCCGCCTGCCGCATATCAAAGAAGCCCTGCTTGAATGTCAGATACCCCGAAAAAAACAGAAAAATCACAAGAAACACATAGGCAAGCGGGGTTGTAAAATAACTTTTTAGCTCCCTTTTGAATACCGCCAAGAAACTGTTCATCTTTACACTCCTGTGCCAAACTTCACGCCGCTATCCGAAAACTAAGCGGCTTTTGTCTTGGTAATCTTGCGAAAGACCTCATCGAGAGAACATTTGTATTTTTCCTTCAACGCCTCGGGCGTGGAATCCACAAGTATCCGCCCTCTGGCTATAATTATCGTCCGCGAGCAAACCACCTCCACCTCTTCGAGTATATGCGTGGAAACGATAATGCACTTTTCTTTCGACATCTTGTTTATGAGCAATCTGACCTCGTGCTTCTGATTTGGGTCCAGCCCATCGGTCGGCTCATCAAGAATAAGGACCTCTGGGTCGTGTATCAGCGCCTGTGCCAGCCCCACACGCCGCTTATATCCCTTCGATAGCGTCTCAATCGTCTGATGATAGACAGAATCAATCGAGCACATCGGCACAATACGGTCGAGGGTGCGTTTGCGGTTTTTGCCCTTTATACGTCTTACGTCGCAAATAAAATTCAAAAAGCTCCCCACCGTCATTTCGTTGTATGCCGGCACATTCTCGCCTAAGTAACCCAGCGACTCCCTTACCTTAATGGGATTTCGCAGGATGTCGTGTCCGCACACCGTAGCCGTGCCGCTGTCCGGTCGCAGGAAACAGGCCAGGATTCTCATCGCCGTGCTTTTGCCTGCACCATTGGGTCCTAAAAGCCCCAGCACCTGGCCCTTCGCGACATTGAACGATATGTTATCAACGGCGACAATCGGGCCGAAGCTGCGTCTGATTTCCTTGACCTCTATCATTATTCACCCCGTTAGAAATTGCTGATTTTTGCCACCAAGTCACTAAGACACGAATTCCTTAACTCATAATTTCTTTGTGACTTCGTGTCTTTGTGGCGAATCATCCTTTTAACCAAATTTATCCAACAATCTACCCCTCTATTAGGGATTCGTATAAATTTATCTAAAATTCTATGACAGTCAACCCCGTTAGAGACTTTTTTGGCGGCAGGAGAGCCATATAAACCGAATTTGACTGGAGGTTGTAGGCCGGGGAGGTAATGACTCTAACGGGGTCAATACCCTCTCGCAAACCTATCACTCAGGTTTCCCCTATCGCCTGGCTGGCTTTGTATTTCTGCCAGTAGTCAGGAAAGAACTCCCTGGCCTTCGTTTCAAGCTCGTGGTCGCTGATGGCCGTAAGCCGCCCATCCTGCTCATATTGGTCGATGACCCACCGCGCCAGCTTGTGCACCTTGATTTTGTTGAGACGGTCGTCGCCTTTGAGACCGAAGAACTCATTGACCCAGTGTGCGACGCCGTCGGCGCCGCTCTTATCGGTGATGGCGACGCGAGGCGGCCGGCCAAGCAGCTTGGCGGTATCGAAGATATTGTATATCCTCTCATCCTGGCGCAGTCCCCCGGCGTGAATGCCCGCACGAGTCGTATTAAAAGCCCTGCCGGCAAACGGATAATTGTCCGGTATCGGCAGGCCGATGCTGCGCATATATTCAGCCAACTCGGTGATTGCCGTTGTGTCAATCCCGCATAAATCGCCCTTGAGAGATATATATTCAAAGATTGCTCCTTCCAGCGGCGGATTGCCCGTCCGCTCGCCGAACCCAAACAGCGTCGAATTGACGGCATCGCACCCGTATAGCCACGCCGTCGCAGCATTAACGTGCACCTTGTGAAAATCATTGTGCCCGTGCCATTCGAGCCGGTCGCTCGGGACGCCGCATTCCCGATTGAGCTTGTAAATAAGCTTGGGGACGCCTCTGGGAAGCTCTGCGCAGGGGTAGCTTATGCCGAATCCCATAGTGTCGCACAGCCGAATCTTTACAGACATCTCCTCCGGCACCTCTCTGCTCATATCCATCAGCCGGTCCACGAACGGCAGGACAAATCCCTCAATATCGGCCCTGGTCAGGTCTTCAAGATGGCAGCGAGGGCGAACACCTGCCTCGAACGCCGCATCGACAACCTGGCAATAGCTGTCGATGCACTCCTTCCTGCTGCGAAACTTCGATTTATGAAAGATATGATAATCCGAGCAGCTTGTCAGCATCCCGGTCTCTTTCAACCCCGCCTCTTTGACCAGCCGAAAGTCCCCTTTGACCGCTCGAATCCAGCCGGTGCATTCAGGGAATTTATGCCCCAGCGCCCGGCAGCGGTCAAGCGCCTCACGGTCGTTTTTTGTGTAGAGGAAAAACTCTGTCTGCCGGACAACCCCCTTCGGGCCGCCAAGACGTGACATCAGGTCGTAAATATGCACCATTTGTTCAATAGTATATGGCGGGCCTGCCTGTTGGCCGTCACGGAAGGTAGTATCGGTTATCACAATGTCCCTGTCTTTGACCACCCTGAAATCAAACTCCACCGCTTTGCCGTCAATATACTCAACAATGGGGCCTTCAAAACGAATCAGAGGCGGCAGACTATACGGAAAGATTTCCTCCAGCAGGTTCGGTCTGACCGCGTCAACTAAATGGTGTCTTTTTTTCACTTTGTCCATCACAAGTCCTTATCTACCGCACAGAAGTTTATTGCTCCTCATCCACACCTTGCCCTTTACAGACACCGGCAATGAACTTAACTGCCTCGCCGACCGTCTGCACCGCAAGTGCGGCATCCTCATCCATCTCGATGCCGAATTCCTCCTCAAATGACGCTACAAGCTCGATAGACTGCACGCTTTCCGCTCCCAAGTCCTCTGTGAAATTATTCTCTAATCTGATTTCGCCTGGGTCAAGCTTCAAAACCCTTGCAGTTATTGCCTTGACCCGCTCTTCAACTGTTGCCATTGATTTGTCTCCTATTGTTTTTCACTGACCAGCCCCCTTTTGAACACTGCTAAAAAACTATTCAATTCTGCGCCCTTCCGAAACATTTAGATATCAAAATGCAAAGATAAAAAATCAAAATTGTGGAACTTCCTTAATTTTACATTTTGCACTTTGATTTTTGATTTTCCTAATTGTGGAACTTCCTCAATTTTACACTTTGCATTTTAATTTTTGATTTTGCCATCGGCCTTTCTTGATTGCCTTTTCTCGGTCCTGTGCCGTCATTGTCCATACCGCATCCCACATTGCTTCTTCGGCTTGCGTCCATTCGCACCCGCGCCGGCTCATTACAACCGAAGCCGCCTCATACAACCTTTTTTTGCCGAAACCTTTGGTAACAATCCCTTCCACGAACCACGCAAATGACGGAATAAATTTTGGCAGCGGCTTACCCGTTGCCATAATAATAGCCATTGCGCCAAGATACGAGCCGGTGTTCAACAATGTCCCGATGGAGGTCTTGGTATGGTCTCCTATCAAAGAACCCACTTTTGTTGAGCCGGTGCAGATAGACCGCCCTCCGTCTAACATTACCGAAACGGTCGAATAATCGTTCTTGAGGTCGCTGTTGGTCGTTAGAGCGCCGAGATTGACCCACTCGCCAATGTAGCTATGGCCGATAAAGCCATCGTGATATTTATTGGAAAATCCCTGGATAATGGACCCCTCGACCTCGCCGCCGATTCTGCACATAGCCCCAATTGAATTGCCGGCCCGGCACTTTGCGCCGATAAGAATAGTCTTCTTGCCGATATAGCAGGGCCCTTCAACTCGGCTGAATGGCTGAATCTCAGCACCCTCATCTATATACACCGGCCCGCCCTGGGCATCTATGACCACCATCGGATGCACGACGGCGCCCGGCGCGATATAGACATCTTTGCTGCTGCCGCGAATTGCATTGGGCTGCTCGACCGTTCCTTCAATACCGCTTCGGCCTGCCGCCATAAAATCCTCTGCTATCTGCTCAGGATTGGCCAAAATCAACTCCCAGATATATTGCCACCTGCCAAATGTGCGTCTTACATTGGGTAGTTTCATTTTGGCTGTTTCCGGGAAGCTGTCTATGTCGCGAGCTGCAATCTTAGCCAAATCACCCCTTGCCACGCGGACATACAATATCCGTCCTTCGCTATCCAGTCCGACCTCGCTCGGCCCTTTAGCAGGTATATCGAAGTCCTGCACCTTCACCAGCGGGTCAACGATAAGCAAATCATCACCTGCCAAAACAGATAGGTCATTAACGGGGCTTTGCACCTTTGCCCGGTATGGCTCTGCCATATAGTCGGGCACAAAATACGCGATGTTATCTGCGTGGCACGGGCTTCCAGCCCGTGAAAACTCGGCCAGGATGGCCGAGCCACACTTAGCCGCCAGCTTCTCTCCAAGCGAGCTAATGCCGCACCGCAGCTCCCATAGCGGACGACCAAGCGCTATAGGATAGAAGCTGCTTCTAATCTCCTGCGACCTATCAATCAATATCAACCGCATCAGATAAAGCCCTTCCTTGCCGGATGAACCTAGTGGCACGGGTTTCCAGCCCGTGAAAACCCGGCCAGGATGGCCGAGCCACAAAACCTTTATTGGCTGCCCTCTGTCGCCAACCCCCCTGCTTTCTTGCGAAAGCAAGAAGGGGGGGCCGGACGCCATCGATTCTGGCAATACGCGGGAATTCTACTGAAACCAACGAAAATAAACAAGAAAAAATCCTTGTGCAGCAGACCATCGAAAATCTAAAATTGAAAATTGAAAATTCAATATAGCTGCTGGGTGGCCGTTCTACGCCCGACATAGCAGGCCCTTCGTCACTGCCGTCGAGAAGGGCGGGCTACGCGACGGCGGGGCACCTTTGGGTCCATCGAGCAGTAAGGGTATAGGGAGCCGAAAGTGAAAGCACTCGCTGCCAGTATAGGTCCTCAAACATCTTTATCGGGGGTGGTCAAAGGGCTTGTGCTGCCCCTGTTTATTGTCTCCGGCGCCACAGGCCTGGTTTACGAGGTGGTCTGGACAAGGGCCTTCGGCGTCATCTTCGGCAATACTGTCTTTGCCGCCAGCACAGTCCTTACTGCGTTTATGCTTGGCCTGGCGATTGGTAGCTGGCTGCTTGGAAAAGTCGGCGACAGGTGTTCTCGGCCGCTGCGGCTGTATGCCATCCTTGAGCTTGGAATAGGGGCTTACGCGTTCACCTTTCCGGCATTACTTCGCGCAACAGATAATCTTTATGGCCGGCTCTACCTTAGTTTCAATCCAAGTTTCTATCCTCGCAGTTTAATCCTGTTTGGCCTCTCACTTATTATTCTTATTGTTCCGACCGCCCTTATGGGCGGGACGCTGCCGGTTTTGAGCAAGTTATGGATAGATTTGTCTGGGAGAAAAGACCGAGATGTCGGCATCGGGCAAAGCGTCGGCTTGTTATACGCAACCAACACATTCGGCGCGGTAATGGGCAGTTTTCTTTCCGGATATATCCTGATGAGAATCCTGGGGGTCGGCAATACCATCCATCTGGCCGCTTCTGCGAACGTCATAGTCGGACTTATCGCGTTCATTTTATCACGCTTTGCCGGCCACCAAGAAACAGATAGAGCCACTGTAACTGCTAAGCCCGGACACTCACCCCGCGGCATCAATAAACCCTATCCAAGCGACTCTCACGCTGAGGTCGAAGAAAAAATCACCAGAGAGCGAATTATTGCAATGGCAGCAATCGCTCTGGCTGGCTTTTGCGCGCTGGCCCTTGAAGTGCTGTGGACGAGGGTCCTGGTCTTTGTCCTGGGCACAAGTGTCTATGCCTTTGTGTGTATGTTGACTTGCTGTATTTTTGGAATCGCAGTAGGCAGTTTCTTTTCCAGCCGGGTCGTTTTGAAGCGGATCAAAAATCCGATTTTTTCACTTGGTCTTGTCGAATTACTGCTTGCGATTTCCGTAGTCGCTTCCATTGTCGCCCTGGGCCGGCTGTGGCGAATAGATTATTTCCTGATTGGAAAAGTGGTTGGGGAGAAATTCTCGTTCCCAAGAGAGGTTGCCGCCCATTTTCTCGATGGTGCAATCGTTCTTCTTGTCCCCACAATCCTGATGGGTATGGCCTTTCCCATCGCAGTAAAGATATGCGTCTCATCCCGGGAAACGGTCAGCAGAAGGGTCGGGCAGGTTTACGCGTGCAACACCGTCGGCTGCGTGCTCGGCTCTTTCATCGCCGGCTTTGTTATGGTGCCCTTCCTGGGGCTGCGCGACAGCTTCCTTGTGATATTGACGATTCAGCTTTTTCTGGCTGTCGGCGTCATCTTGCTCTCAGAAAAACGCCGTAGCGTTGTAACTGTGCCCGTCGTGATTGTTTCGCTCGTAATTATAGTCGGCAGCATTGTGAAAATCCCGCGAGACGTGTTCCTGCGGACGATAAACACGTATAACTATCCAAGCGAAATTGTTTATATGAAAGACGATGCATCAGGCACCGTAACCGTTCATGACGTGCCCGACGGCGACCGCCTGATTAGCGTCGATGGCGTCAATGTGGCAGGGATGAACCTGATGCTCCGCACAACTCAGAAGCTGCAAGGGTATGTCCCGCTGATTGTCCACGAGAATCCGAAAAAAGTGCTGCAGATCGGCTTCGGAAGCGGCGAGACCGCAGGGGTGGGCTTAGGATGGGGCGTGGAGCAGTATAGTATCGTGGAAATATGCCCCGGAGTTTTCGAGGCGGGCAGGTTCTTTGACAAAATCAACCGCGGCTCTTATCGCAACCCGGCTTTAAGAAAAATCATAATGGACGGCAAAAACTTCGTGAAACTGACCGGCGAAAAATTTGACGTAATTATGAACGACTCGACCTATCCAGGCACAACCGGCAGCTCTGCCCTTTACACCTACGACCATTTCAAACAGTGCCGCGACCATCTCAATGAAGGCGGCGTCTTGTCCTGCTGGATGCCGCTGGACTTAAGACCCGCGGATTTCCGGATAATTATCCGCAGCTTCCAGGCAGTTATGCCCTATTGCTCATTATGGATGGGCCAGAACACACTCAACAAGCACGCTGTCCTGCTTGGAACGTTATCACCGATGCAGATTGATTTTCAGCGCGTAAAAAAATTAGTTGAAAGACCGAATATCGCCTCCGACCTGGCAGAGATTAACATCAATTCAGTCTATGACCTCTTGGATTGTTTTGTGGCTGGTCAAGAGGGGCTGCGTAAGATTGCAGGCGCCGGCCCCCTCAATACCGATGATAAACCCGCGCTGGAGTTCGGCGCAGCAATAAAACGGGATATAGAAGGATGCTGGATTGTTATCATTAGCTGGATTACCGACAACTATCTGCCGATGTGGCGCCACGTTACAAATCTCGGAAGAACAGAGCAGGAATCGCAGCAGGTAAGAGAAGCGTTAGAGCGGTATTCTGTCTGCACGATGCACACGCTGCGCGCCTTCCTGGGGCTTCTGCAGGGCGACTCGGATATTACGCATAATGAGTTTGATGCAGCCATCAAAGCCAATCCGCAGGACAGGGACGTGCAAAGCTGTATGGACGAATTACGGCAGGAGACAACGGCGCTCGAGGACGTATTGCGGCAGGCGCCGACTAATGTCGAGCTGCGGCTGCGGCTGGCAAAAAGGTATCTTCTCCTGCGGGATTACAATCGCGCCGCCGAAGAGTATAATCGCTTCCTGTCGCTGGAGCCGGCCAACGCCGCGGGCTGGAATAATCTGGGAATATGTTATAAGGGATTGGAGCGATTCGATAAAGCGGTTGAGGCATTTGAGAGGGCGATTGCGTGTGATGCGAGAATGATTGCGGCTTACTATAATGTATCAGGAGTCTATTTGCGGCTCGGCAATTCGCCGGCAGCAATTGGGTGGCTCCAGAAAGCTCTATCGTTTGCTCCGCCTTCTCAAAAAGGTTACATTTACGATAAGCTCGCCTGGGCGTATTTGGCGCAGAAGGATTACAATAGTGCGCTTGGCGCAATTGATGCGGCGATTAAACTGGCCGCCGGCCAGCCGGTCTTGGTTGAGCAGTTAGAGCAGCGAAAGGCGGCCATAAAACGCGCCGCTGAAGGAAAGCAGCCGTGATTGCGAAACGCTATTTATGTTAAGAAAGATGTGCAAAATGAAGGTTTTAAGCAAAGTGATGTCATTTTTTTTGATGTGCGGCATAGCAGGTGGTGGCAAGCCAGCAACGGAGTTTCTGCTCTACCGCGGGACAAGCGATGCGTCAGCAGCGGTTGCCATTGGTAACGATATGTTCGTTATGGCCGATGATGAGAATAATATACTGAGGGTCTATAAAAATATCGGCGGGCTGCCCGAATTCTCTTGTGATTTGTCGGTTTTTCTCAATGTCGAGCCGGAGTTCCCCGAGGCGGACATCGAAGGGGCGACAATGACAGGCGACCGCATCTATTGGATTACTTCGCACGGAAGAAACAAAGACGGAAAAATGAGACCCAACCGCTACCGCTTTTTCGCAACCAAAGTCAAAATTGAAAATGGCAATGTCGCCATCGAGCCGGTCGGCAAACCCTGCAAAACCCTTGTGCATAGATTAGTCCAGGCACAGACCGGTCGGCAACTCGGATTAGATAAGGCAACCCGATTCAATGAGATTGACTTACCCAAAAAGGAACGCGAAAAACTCGCCCCCAAAGAGCAAGGGCTTAATATCGAAGGACTCTGCGCCTCCCCAGACGGCAAAATACTCTATATCGGACTCAGGAATCCTTTGATATACGACAAGGTAACACAGCAGCGTAAGGCGGTTGTCCTGCCCTTGAACAATCCGGCAGCCGTAATTGAAAAAGGCGACATCCCGGTTTTTGGTGAGCCGATTGTTTGGGGGCTGGACGGCTTAGGCATAAGAAGTATGGAATACTCGCCCTTCCATAAGGCGTATTTCATTATTGCAGGACCTTCGGACGAAGGTCCCGGCCTGGCTGTGTTTTGCTGGTCCGGGGAGAAGGAAAATCCGCCGGCTCTGGTGCGGAAGATAAGCAATAGCGATTTTACGCCTGAGGCGCTTATCCCTTTCAAAAATTCCTCTCGTCTGCTGTTGCTCAGCGATGATGGGATGCTTCCTATAAAGGTTAAAAATCCATCGGAGTGTATGGAGGGAGAGCTTCTTGCGGATGGAACGTGCCCGAATAAATTTTTGACCAACCCCAGCAAAAAAACCTTTAGAGGCCTTTGGCTGGAGCCATAATCCCTGTGGCTTCTATCGCCCAGTAACGAATAGTTTCATTTCCGGCTACGGCTTGGCCTTCGCCAAAACGAAACCGCAGACGAATCTTTTCTCCCCCGATTCTTTACAAACCTTTTACAAAACCGGAAATACTTTATCCTTTTTTGGTTTTTACACGCTATTTACGAAACCCCCAGCCATTCGTGCATTATATTAAAAGCAGAGTCCGAGCTTGGAAGTCAGAATGAAAAAAACATAGAATGAAAGGAGATTTGAAATGAGTAAGAGAAACAAAGTTGTATTAGGGTCCTTCTTGACTTTATTTGCTCTGGTAACAAATTTGACCTTTGCAAATGGCGGGCCGTTCGTAATCAAATACCCAAACGGCGACCCTGCGGCCAAAGGAGTGCTCGCACGGCTGGATGAGAATTTGATGCCGGGACGCGAGAACCGCCTGAAAGTAGTCAAAGAAGACTTGAAGGTAACATTCGACAAAGACCGAATCCTAAAACGTGAAGAAGCGGGTCCGCCTCTTGTGCGTGTCTCGGCTGCATACACAATTGAAAATCCCACAGACCAGGATGTTGAGATTGACTTTGGCTTTCCTATCTTGCGGGGGATTTACGTAAGCCCCTATTCGATGATGCCGCGGCCGGATGCGACAATTTTGCTGGACCAAAAGCCCATCGCGTGCACAATTATTTCAAACTCCGCTATCTATGGGATTATTCGTCAGCGGGCATACACAGTGATTGAAGAAGCGATAGCGGCTGATACCGAGCTTGCCGGCCTTGTGTCGGCCGTGCGAAATAGCCAGCATGAGCAGCGTTTAACCGCCCGGCAAAAACTTTTCACGCATCTAACAGGACCAATGAAATGGAGCCGGCAAGATGCATCGCTTCTGGTCGAGTATTCGAGCTTGGATGTTACCGGCCCGATAAAAACCCAGCCGCTGGACCACACCTTTTGGTGGGCAAGCTCCTCCATCCCGGAGCTGCGCAAGCTGGAGTATGAATATCTTGGCCCGCTGGCGGCCATTGGGGAGCAAAAGGCAACACAATTATTTGCGCACCTTGCCGCTAAATTCAAACCTGATGCAGCAGCTACTTATGAGAAAATTTTCGCCGCCTGGGGCGGTGACGTCCGTGAGTGCTCTGTTGACCTTGAAACCGGCAAGGTTCGCCCTCGTGAGATAACGGTTGACCCGGAATTGTTGAGCAAAGGGCCGGGTATCGCAACAGTCAGTGACCCCACTATATACGCCAGAATAGATTATCTCGACCCGAAAGCGCCGATAACCGAATCGGAGCGCACATCGTGCGAAACGATATTAAAGAATCTTCCTGTGATATTTACATTCGCGCCGATGAACATTTTACACTATCAGGTCAAGTTTCTTCCCAAATCTACTCAAACCCTGACCGTCAGCTACAGCCAGTATGCCTATTTAGACACCCTCGCGCCGTCGAGCTACCAGCTTGCATACATTGTGCACCCCGCTTCCTTCTGGCGGCAGTTCGGGCCAATAAACCTTGAGGTTGCCATCCCGGAAGGCATCGGTTTCCGCGCATCGGCGGATTGCGAAAACGGCGGCTCCGAAGAGCGGCAAGTTGGACCAGGCAGCCCTCAGAAAGAGTTTTTCAACATTTATCGAGCGGTTCTTGGGCAAAAAACAGGCGAACTATACCTGGCGGTCGATGCAAATGCCTGGAAGAACAAAGTGGCGGCAGAAAACCCGAATATCCAAATAGGCCAGTCCGCTCATTTAGCCATAGCCGGGGTAAAACCAAAAAATTGATATGTCCACAAAGATAACGCGAAGACAATTTCTATCAGCGGCAGCGTCGATAGGAGCCGCTGCTGCGATGGGCGAACTCACATTCGGCGGCACCACACACCGCCGCGAAAGTCCTCCTGTTGAGGAGCTTACGAAGCAAAATCGTAAGCTCCTCATTATTCTTTTCGGCGGCGGCACCCGTTGCAGCGAATCTATCGACGACCACGAGCATCGCTATATCCCACGATTGTGGAGCGAAATGGTCCCAAAAGGAACCCTTTTTACAAATATGCGCGTTGAGCACAGGGTCGTCCATCCTAATTCTGCCGGCTCGATTATGACCGGACACTGGGAATGGGATGACCTCGACTGGACAAAACCGCTTGCTCATCCGACAATCTTTGAAACCTATCGCAAAGCCCGCCGTGCACCGGACACTGCCGCCTGGACATTCGTTTACGCCTCAATTCTTGCCAAAACAGGTGAGAGCCGGGCGCCGGGTTACGGAGCCGATTACGCAGCAAACGTAGTCGAGCCGCCAACCATTCCGCGCACAACAGCAGAAGAAATGGAGCGGCGAATTCGATATGCCTCTGCTCTTGGTTCCGCTGATGCCGAAATTAAAGCCGCCGCCCAGTGTGCAAAACTCGCGAAAACAACAAGCACAATATCAACAAAAGGATTGCGTTCGCAGCAGCCCCTCGCATTTGTTAAAGCCGAATATGACAAGTGGAAAGCCGCCGCCGGCAGCACAAGCCACGATGAATTTTTGACTGAGCTGGCAATCGGCTGTATGCGCACATTTGCGCCGGATGTGATGGCTGTTGACTTTGGCGAAATTGACTGCGCACACTACGGCTCCTGGTCCAGATATGTTGAGGCGATTGCTCGAACCGATACGCTCACCTGGCAGCTGTGGCAGGCAACTGAACAGTTGCAGGAATATCGTGGGCGAACGCTTATGCTTATTCTACCTGACCACGGGCGGGAGCTGGATCGCCCTGGCAATTCGGGCTTTATTCATCACAGTAACTTCTACACCAATGAAGACGCTGATGAGGGCTGCCGGCGAGTTTGGATGCTTGCGCTCGGCCCAGACGTCAATGGCGGCGCTCGAATTGAAAGACCTGTGCCGATTACAGCAGTTGCAGCCACGGCTCTTGAGTTCCTCCGGCTTGAGCCATCCCCCGCCGCCGAACCCTCCGTATGGAACCACATCAGCGGATAGTTATCTTTTTTTTTGATTGACAGCATACCAACCGCCCCCTACAATCAACAACGGTCGTGTATGATTATGACGGCTTGGCTAACAAAAGCGACTATCGGAATGGCTCAAGACATCAGCCGCATATCTGGCCCGCCAAGATTTACGGCGGGTCGGATTTGAAAAGGATGAAATGATGAGAGGCGTTATCTGTAAACTGGTTCTGGCAGCTTCGCTTTGCATCCTGTCTTACCTGCCTTCGGGCTGTTCATCCCAGCAGCTTGGTGAGACCACCGCCGAAGGCACGAGCGTGTCCTCGCAGAGTCCTTCGGACTGCGGATTAACCAGGCAGAGCTGATGTCGGACATTGACCGGCTTTTACTCTTCGATGAGCCCAGTAAGCTGACCGATAAAAGAATACCGTAATTTATATTATGTCCTGCGTATTTCGTAAGCTTGGTAGCACGGCCATCTTGGCCGTGTCTTCACGGGCTGGAAGCCCTTGACCACGGGGACGCACGACGAGAATAAAGGGATTTGATTTGTGGGGCCGCTCCTCGATTATTTTCGCAGGTTAGCAGGATATGATTGGCGGGTTGTTGCCATCGAGCTGTTTCTCATCGGGCTGGTAGTCTATTGGGTCGTGGACTTTCTCGAAGGCACCCGAGGCGAGCGGCTATTTAGAGGCGTGATATTCATCCTTGTTGCCGGCGTATTGGTCTTAAATCTGCTTGTCAGACGGTTTGACTTCGCCCGTCTTCAATACCTCTACAAAGGTTTCTTGATTGCCGTTCTCATTATCGCCGTTGCTGCCTTTCAGCCGGAAATCCGCAGGGTCCTCATACGGATAGGCCAGCCACGCTTCTGGGCCGGCTCTTCGCGACAGCTATCGAAGGTCATCGAGGAGTTAATCGCCGCTGTCAGCATGCTTTCCTCTGCCAAAAGAGGAGCCCTCATCGTCATCGAAAGGCGGGTGGCTCTCGGCGAGTTTGTCGAAAGCGGCGTCCAAATCGACAGTAAGGTAACGGCAGAGCTATTAAAAACAGTATTTTACCCAGGCACTGCCCTTCACGATATGGCTGTTGTAATCCGCGGCGACAGGATTATCGCCGCAAGCGTCCAGTTACCATTAGCGGAGGTAGGCAGCGTCGATGGAACAGAGCTTGGCTCACGCCACAGGGCCGCAATAGGCATAACCATCGGCTCGGACGCCGTCTGTTTGGTGGTGAGCGAAGAAACCGGAATCATTTCGCTTGCTGAAAACGGCAAGCTCATCAGAGGTTTGGACGATTCTAATTTAAGGGAACATCTTACAAGAGTAATGGCATAACTTGAGCCGGATTGCGGCTGAAAAATAAGGCCAGGTGCAATGTCCATAAAAATTAAATACGGCAAGGTCGCGATCGTAGTATTCATTACAGCCCTGATCTGGGTCTGGGCAGACCTTGCCCTCGATGAAAAACTATCCGTCTCAAACGTTGTCATAGCTGTCGCCAAATCCACCAATCCCGCCCTTTGGGTCAGCTTCGGCGAGCAGCCGGCAGCTTCTATCGACAACATTGTCCTCAAAGGCCCTGCATCTCGCGTCCCAGACATCAGACGCCGGCTCAATGCCGGCTCGCTGATACTTGAGCTCTTCTTCGACGCCAAGCAGCAAGATTTGGACAAAGCCGGCGACCATAATCTGGATTTACTGAGCTTCTTGCGGGGAAGCGACCAGATAAAACATCTCGGCCTTACGGTTGTATCCTGCGAGCCAACCAGGTTGACCGTCAACGTTGTTGAGCTTGTCAAAAAGTCCTTAAACGTGCGTTGTCTCGACGAAAGCCGCCTCTTGCTGGAGGCCGAAAGTATCGAGCCGGCAAAGGTCGATATGTTTGTCCCTGAATATTGGGGCGGAGAGAAACTGACAGCAGAAGTGCGGCTGACACGCAAAGAAATTGAGCAGGCAAGGACCACAGCTATTGAGAAAACTCCTTATATCGAGCTGGCGGCCAGCCAGAGAAGAGAATCTTCGGCGCCGGTTAAAATCAAAATGCCGCCTCCAGAAGATGCGCTGAAAACCTACACCATAACCACGGCCACATTGGGTTTTTCGCTGGGCGCAAACCTCCAGGGTAAATACAGGGTAGAGATAACCAATCTCAACGAAGTCCTAAGCCCTATCTCCATAAAATCCACGCCACAGGCCAGGCAGGCCTACGAAACTATGCGTTATCAGGTCATACTGGAAGTGGACGATGAGGATGTCAAGGCCGAGGAATCACGCAGAGAGGTTGTCTATAATTTTCCTCCTGAATTTGTTCGTAAAGGCCAGATACTTCTCAACCAGTCGCCTGTGCAGGCCCGCTTCAAGCTCATCCCCTTTTCCGCCGCTCCCCAATAAAATAGCGAAAAACGTAAAACCCGCGGATTTAGTTTTAAGCTTACGGCTTCTTTAGCAATGTTCTTCCCGCTGTAAATAGCGATAAGCCGCCTAACACCAGAAGAACAACGCCGCAAATCCCGGAGATTATTGTCTCCGGCTTAACGGCGACCCCCTTAAAAATATCTCCGAAAGAAAGAACAAACGGTTTAATCTGAAGGATAAGCGCGAACATCGTCGTAACCAGCATAAACACCATCGGCAAAATAACGTAAATAGCACTTCTGCCGGTGCGCATCAGCCAGACCGATATAACCAGCAGCGTCAAGCTGGCGAGCATCTGGTTGCTGGTGCCAAAAATCGGCCAGGCGACTAAATACGCCTTCTCGCCGGTAAGCATAAGAAAGATAAACGGAATGGCCAAACTCACCAACGTCGCCAGGCATCCGCCCAAAAATCCCCGCAAGCCGGTCAACTCCTGAAAAATATAACGGGCAAGACGCGTTGAAACATCAAGCGTGTCATAAACAAATGTTGAAAAAGCCAGTAACGCAAAAGGAAATGCGATACTGAAACTCACGCCTAATAGCCCCAGATACTTAGCCAGTCCATTGGCATAAATCAGATTAGGGTCCTCCGCAAGCTGCTTGGAGCCGGGAGAAATCATCATCATTGTCGCCAGCGCCAAAATCGCAACCAAACCCTCCAGCAGCATCGCGCCATATCCGATAGGACGGGCATCCGACTCCTTATTCAATTGCCTGGATGTCGTGCCGGAAGAGACGATTGCGTGAAATCCCGAGCATGCGCCGCAGGCGACCGTAATGAAAAGAAAAGGAAAAAGAAGCTTGCCGTTGGCCAAACTCCGCAAACCCAACACATTCAACGCCGGGTACTCTATCTTGAATCCACCGAATAGCGCCCCCATCAGTCCAATGATTATAGTCAGGTAAAGCAGCCACCCGCCCAGATAACCCCGCGGCTGTAATAGAAGCCACATCGGGATAATGGACGCCACAAAACAATACGCCAACAGAAAAACACCCCACCGCTTTGCGGATACACCTGCCAAAACAGTAAGGATAGATTCCGGCAGACGAGGGCCAATCCACACCGCTAACAAAACCAATGGAAGAAAAATCACCGTCAGCACCCACAGCTTTAGCTTGAAGCGATACAGAAGGACGCCCATAATCACTGCCAGCACCAGATAAATGATTGATGAACCTGCCACCGCCGGCCCATAAGCCGTCCCCTCCGAAACGGCGCGAAACGTCTGTGCCGTAATATCTGTAAAAGCAATAATCACATACAATAGAGCCAGCCAGATAAAAATAAGAAAAAAAATGTGCATCTGTGCCGGAATGTGCTGCCTGGCAATCTCGCCGATTGAGGCCGCCTTATGCCTCATTGACACACTCAAAGCAAGCATATCGTGAACGCCGCCGATAAAAATGGCACCGAATATAATCCACAGTGCCGCCGGCAGCCACCCAAACCATATACCGGCCAGAATTGGCCCGACAATCGGCCCTGCAGCCGCAATTGCTGAAAAATGCTGACCCAACAGCAGCGGCGCCTTTGCAGGCACATAGTCTCTGCCGTCACTTAGCTCGTGCGCAGGCGTGATGCGGCTATCATCCAGACCAATCTGCCGCGATATAAACCGCCCATAGACCACATAAGCCGACGCAAATACGGCGATAGATATCAGGACAACAAAACAAATCATACAAATATCTTACCAAATCCAATTGCAAAAGATGCAAACTTCCGCAATTTTGAATTTCGAGCTTTTAGCTTTAATCCTTCAGCGGCGGATTAAGTTTTTTCTTTATGCGAGCGGGCCAGCAGCCGTATCGGCACTTCGCCGGTCGGCAGCAGCTCGCGCAGCTTGCCGACGATAAACCGCCGATAATTCTCATCAAAAAGCTCCGGCCTATTTACAAACATAAGTATCGTAATCGGATTGACGGCCACCTGCGTCGCATAGTAAATCTTCTGCAACCCGGCTTTTCGCCTCCCCCCACGCACGTGCTCAGTTCTTATAATCTCAAACGCCTTATTCAACCGGGGCGTCGGTATCCACATCATTGCCTGCTTAAAAATCTCCGCCGCTAAATCCAGAACGCTCTGCACATTCTTGGCCTCAGTCGCTGTCGTAAATGCTATCGGCGCATAGTCCAGACCCGGAAATTCCTGCGTCAGATATTCCTCATAGTCGCCGGTAACGGCCACTTCTTTGGCAAGGTCCCATTTGTTCACAACTATTATGCTGCTTTTGAACTCCTCGATAAGAAACGCCGCCAGCTTTTTATCGACCTGCGAAACCGGCTCCGAGGCGTCAATCAAAAGCAGCGCCACATCGGCCCGCTTGATTGCTGACCTTGCGCGGACGTGACTATAAAATTCAATGCTGTCTGCTATCTTGCTTCTCTTTCGGACGCCCGCCGTGTCAATGACAACAATGGTTTTGCCGTCTCTCTCAAACCGAACGTCCACCGCATCCCTGGTTGTCCCCGGCGTCTCGCTGACGATTACTCGCTCACTGCCCACAATCGCATTTACCAGCGTGCTCTTGCCGGCGTTTCGCTTGCCAACTATCGCTATCTTCATTACCGGCTCAGGCGGCCTGGCCGACTCCATAGTCGATAACTTCTCGAAGACTCTATCTAACAGCACATTCTTATTGATATTGTTCTTTGACGAGACGCACAAAAACTCCCCAAATCCCAGCCTTGAAAACTCACCGGCAGCAGGAAATAAGCTGGCTGTGTCGGCCTTATTTGCAACGCCAATAACATCATGGTTTGTCTTGCGCAAAAGCTGGGCAATCTTCTCATCTAAAGGCACAAGCCCCTCCCGAACGTCCACCATAAACAGGACAAGGTTAGCCAACTCAATCGCCTGATAGATTTGCTTCTGGATATGCTCACCGAGATGTTCGCTATCTACGATTCCGTATCCGCCGGTATCGACAAGCTCAAAATACCGCTCGCCCCTTCCGATGAAGGTGCTGACACGGTCTCTCGTAACGCCCGGCGTCGGCTCGACGATGCTTATCATTTCACCCGCCAGAGCATTCAACAAGCTGCTCTTGCCGACATTCGGCCGACCAATTATTACAACTACCGGCAGCGCCATAATCTTACCAATCCATATTTTTACTTCTTCATTCGAAATTCCCCTCAGATTATACCTCAATTACCCCCCAGCTTGAAATGTCTATTTTGGCTTGTTCACCCGCCGCTCTGTATGGAGGGTTCACCCGCCGCTCTGACTATCCGGGAATACCATACTCACTCGGCAATCAAAGTAAATAACTCAACCTGACCGATTTGATGGCGTTAAAAATTATAAGTGCATTTTTTTAAGAGAATGTATCAACCTGTCATTCTGAGCGAAACGAGCCTTTAGCCCTGAGCGGAGTCGAAGGGGAAGAATCTGGCCAGATTATCCTGT